>CALIJJ010000073.1 GCA_938017515.1 uncultured Pseudanabaenaceae cyanobacterium | reverse complement strand
ACAACAGCTCTTCCTTCAGCAAATCCATATTGGATGTAATGGGCTGTCGCAGCAGAAGTATTGCCACCGAAGACTGCCTGTAGATCACTATTTTGATTGAGATAGCTCACAGGGTCAAACGTGACTCGACGGCCTTCTGACTGGCCAAAGCTAATGTAGTGTTGTGTTCCAGCTGCTGCATTCAATCCATAAACACCAATTAAATCGCCATGAGAGGCAATATAGGTCAGTGGATCAATGGGAGTTCTGCCTTCAGCAAATCCGTATTGAATGTAATGGACCGTTGCAGCAGCAGAATCGGTACCAAAAGTTGATCTTAGATCGCTGTAACTATTCAGATAATCGTTAGGAACAAAAGTAACCGTACGGCCCTCGGCTCGACCAAAGCTGTCGTAATGCTGTTGTCCTGCAACTGCATTGACCCCAAAGGCACCAATTAAGTCATTGTGAGATGCAATGTAGGCCAGGGGATCGATACTGCTAGGCGCCTCTAGCTGAGTTGCTGTTGTACTAACAAGATCAATGGCCTGATTGATTGTCGATGAACTTAGTCCAAGACTCGATAGATCAACCCCAGCAATGTCCTGGGCTTCAGCCCAGGTAAAGTCGAACTGCTCGGATGAGTTTGCTGCTAAGCCTGTCAATATTGCCGAATACTGATCATAGGTAAAAGTCTGCGTTCCATTACTAATCGATTCTATGCGATTGCTAGGGGACTGCCAATCGATGATGAGGGCGTATTGTTGAAGAGTATTATCAGCAACAAATAAATGTCGGCCATCAATTTGTGCAATAGAGCCATCGGCTGCTCCCCCTGCAAAGGCAGGCCAAAAAATAGAATCCCCCGATGAATTCCCATTCTCCAAGATGATCGTTGTTACATTGGAGCCACCAGGAGAATAGGTATCAGAGCCACTTCCTCCCACAAAAACGGCAACTTCATCAACCGTTGGTGAAGTGGATGGGCTGATTGCAAATGAGTCATTACCCTGTAGGCCATAATTGACACGCCCTACCGTTTGAGAAAAGTTGTCGTTGCCTGTACTACCAACATTCTGAGAAAGGTTACCGACAGTCATTTTTATACTTGGGTAAAGTTCTGGTCGCAGCTAATTCAGGGAACGATACAGTCGTTGGACGAGGCCCTTATTCTAACTGATAGCGATTTATCGCTGAGCAAAAGCTATTGCGAGGAATCATCACGCTGTCTTTCGAGGGTGAGGGCTGCTGTTTCTCCTAATTCATCCAAAGCTCCAATGGGGGCAAAATATCTGGTGGCTCCACTGACATACCACCAGAAAGACATACCACCAGAAATACTCCGTCTAGTTTGTGTAGACGTATGTAGAGAGGCATCTCCGACTGTCATGCCGTAACCATCTGCTTTCTCCCAATGCTCATTCCATCTGTTTTGCGGTCCCATCTCCACTTGCGATGCCGCTTCCCCCAACGCTCAACATCTAGGATCCCCTTGGCTGCATTCCTGGCCAGTGCTTCGATCGCCCTAACAGCCTGCCTGCCCATGCCGATCGCGCTGGTCAAAGAAACAGAATTTTCCGCTGACCCCTACACCATCACAGAACAGGTCTACAAGAATCCGGCTGATGGTTGGTTGGATGATGATGATTACCAGCGGGTCTACGTCGTTGAGGCCGATGACCAGACAGTGGTGACGCTGAAGCAGGAAAATGATTGGTACATGTACCCCGAGACCGTAGAGTTTGTCAGCACTCCTCCAAAAATGGTGGGGGATTGGCTCATGGTGGCGACTCACCATTCCATGTGGATTTGGCAGCCTGAACAAGAGGCGGTTTTGTTCGATTTGATTGAGCGAAACGCCTCTTCTGATAGCGAGGAAGGTGGGACAGAACCGGCGCATCAGCAAGACCTTCGAAACGACCTTCAGAGCATTCCAGATCTCTGGCGGTATGAAGCCCACGATTTTGTGGTGGAAGACGGGAAGTGGATGCTGATCTACCGCGAGGTTCATCATCCAGACGGAGCAGAGCCGCAGGAGTTGACTTTTGTCTCAGAGGATCAGGGGGAAAGCTTTTACCTCGCAGACAGCTAAACCAAATCGCTCAAGCCAATCGCTAAACCTGTCGGAGTTATTCCAGGTATTGCAGTTGCGCAAGCCGCACCCAGGGGCCAGACGGGTTGAGATAGCCCGCGATCGCCACCCGCTGCCCCACCACAAGCTCCCGCATCACCACCTCCACCTCAGGCCGCAACGTAATCAACGGTAGTCCCTCTACCTCCCCTTGCTTAAACTTCGGATGCTCAATACGGTAACCCCGCTCATCCGCTTGCACGATGACCCCAGCATGTTCAAACGGCATCGCCTGCGGAGAGGGCAGTTTCGCCAAATCCAAACTGGGATGCTCACCATCGCTGGGATATTGCTCGGGATGTTCTAAGTAATGCTTCTGCAACTGATTCCAGTCGGGATGATCCGGTGTCAGGTTGTAAAGCGGAACAACAGCGAGAGGGGCTTGGGAGTCGTTGAGCAGAGCCTCTTGGAGTTTGCGGACCGGGAGCGATCGCGCCTCGCAGCCCAGTTCGACACACAATGCCGCCGCCATGCCCGCCGCCTGCCCAATGCCCAACACCGTCGGCTGAAGGCGCGTTGCCCCATTGGCCATGTGTGACACCGAAATATTCTTCTCGCAGGCCAGCAACCCATCCACCGACTCCGGCACCAATGCCCCGTAGGGAATCGTAAACGGTGTACCTGTCCAGCGACCACCCCAACGGCGGGCCTTAGGGGCGAGGGGAATCTCCCGTTCGGGGTAGTGGTGATCGTTGGGATAGTTGCCAATGGCAATGCTCGTGACCTGTCCCTGTTCATTTCTCGGGAGCGCGGCAACCAATCCCTCGGGCTGCGGCAAAATATCTTGCTCGACCACCGTCGCTAAGCCTTTGATGCGGCGGCTTTCGCGGTAGTAGGGGTGCAGGCCATAGGCACCACCGCCGATGGCCTGACTTGGAAATGTATCAGTGGCAAGGCCGTAGCGGCGGCCCATTTTTTTCTGAATATAATGGGCAAACCCCTGGGAATAGGCGATCGCCTCCTTGGCCCAAGCCTCCCAGTCCAAAGGTTGGCTCAACAACCGATCTAGGCCAAATCCATAGTCATTGCCATGGATGGGCCAATTGAGCATGAAGCGATCGCCCGGTAACCGACCATAGTCCAAAAATTTCTCCGCACCAAAGCGCTCCCAAGCCTTGGCAAAGGTTGCCTCTGCATCAAACTCTGGCTCAGGAATTAGGGGAGCTTTTGCATCTGGGCCAAAATCCTGCAAAATCACGACCCAGGTGGGAGATTGGACGGGATAGCGTTCGAAAAAGGGATCGGCTTCTAGTTCAGCCTGTGGGGGGGCACTGGGTTCATTCCACAATTCCTTGGCTTCCCAGCCCCAGCGATGGGGCACATTGCCCAGGGCGATCACATCACCCAGCTCGGTCCCATCGATGATGATTTGGGCTTCAATGCGATAGTCGGGGAATTGGACGGCAGTGATTTGCTGACCTGCACGTTCAACGGCGATCGCCTTCTGTCCAGAAATCCAGGTGAGATTGGGCAATGCGGCGACCCAATCCGCGAAGACTTGTGCGCCCACTTTAGGCTCATAGCAAAAGCAGCTCACCCAGCTCTGGTCCAGGCCGCCGGGCTGCTGGGCTTGGAGCGATCGCACGAATTGCCCCCATATCCCCGTCCGAAACGCCGCCAGCTCATTGCCATCGGGCACAGCAACCCCGGCACTGGTCAACATGCCGCCGAGCCAAGGGCCTTCGCCCACCAGTAACACTTCAGCGCCACGCCGAGCCGCCTGTAGCGCCGCCGCAGTTCCCCCAACACCGGCCCCAACCACCAACACCTCTGTTCGCTGCTGTTCCACAGCTCCCTACCCCTGAACGTACTCAAATTGAGCTGATCATAAGCGAATTTGAAGCACTCAGGTTTCATCCCCTGGGGGCCATCATTTTGGACAAAATTGTTGCAAGCAATTCTTAATATTAAATGGGGAGGGTGAAGCAAAAAACACTGCTACAATCGGCGTACGCAGTTGAGTATGCTGCGACTGTTAGGGCATTGCTCTACCTATCATCTACCTTGACCCAGCCCAACAAGCAGCCAGTCCCTGCTTCACAGGCTTGTCAGAATTCATCGAAAAGCAATAGGCTCATGGCGCTCTGAGTGAATAGAGCACCTTTTTTTATGGGATTCTCCCATGCTTGCCTATTGTTTAGGCAGTAAAAGTATCAGAACAAGAAATTCTTGAATCCGGTACTTTTATCTTGCTCCCCACTTCGCTTGAGTCGCCGAAGTGACGCCGTCGTGTTTCCGTGCGATCGCATATTTAGATTGTGTCTTTCAATGAATCTCATGAAAGTCACAATCAAGGGCCGAAGACAATCGCCGAAGAAATTTGTTGAATCAAGTCGGAACTTTTTGGAAACGACAGCGTCTGACAGATGTAACGAGTCGTTTAGTGCAGCATCTCCTTCACTTCCAGGTGTCCTCAATTTCACTGATTTTGAATGACAAACCTGGCGTGCAGCGGAAAAGACAAGAGCCTCAAGATAAGTGATATTGCTTATTTTTCTAATAAGCCCTTGTTCTCTAGGATTCTTTTGTCATACTGAGCAGGAATCATCCTTGTTTTTGTTTTGTATAGGATCTTTGGTCTCTTCAAGAGTCTCTTGGGGGAACTTTGCCCTGCCTCTGAGCTGCCCGAGATGTTGTCTAAATAATTACGTGTGTGTTCTTAATCATGGAGTTGTGGCTATATGTCTCTACTAAAGCGATGTAGTGCTGAATTAATGGGAACCTTTTGGCTGGTTCTGGGTGGATGTGGCAGTGCTGTGTTGGCGGCTAATTTTCCGAACGCAGAAGCCAACACCCTGGGAATTGGTTTGTTGGGTGTTTCCCTCGCCTTTGGCTTAACGGTAATGACCATGGCCTATGGCATTGGCCATATTTCAGGATGTCATTTGAACCCCGCTGTTTCCTTTGGTCTTTGGGCCGGTAAGCGTTTTCCCGGTTCAGACCTTCTGCCTTACATTGCCTCTCAAGTTGCTGGCGCAATTTTGGGCGGAGGCGTCGTCTTTTTAATTGCGAGTGGTGCGCCCGGATTCGAGCTTGCCGGGTCTAATCCCCTTGCGACCAATGGATTTGGTGCTCACTCCCCCGGTGGTTACAGTCTGATGGCCTGTCTCATCACTGAGGTGGTGATGACGTTCATCTTCTTGATGGTCATTCTAGGGTCCACCGACCGCCGTGCCCCCGCAGGGATGGCTCCCGTTGCCATTGGCATGTGTCTGACACTGATTCACTTGATCAGTATTCCAGTTACCAATACATCTGTTAACCCTGCCCGTAGCACCGGCGTTGCACTCTTTGCAGGGGCGGAGTTGTTTAGCCAGGTTTGGTTATTCTGGCTCGCCCCCATCGTTGGCGCTGTCATCGCTGGCTTCTTCTACTACGCAATGTTCGAAGAGTCTGCTGAGCGCACTCCGACAACAGCAACGCCCGGAGAACTTTCTGTTTAGAAGGCTCGGCTACGAGGCTCGGCTACGAGGCTCGGCTGTTCTGACGTTCAATTCTCTAAGCAGATAGGTTGCCCTGGAAAACGGTAACCGCTTGACCACTGAGGATAATGCGATCGCAATTCGTGCGATCGCTGTCCTCAGTTTTTTGTTGAGTTACTTCTTTTTGTTGAGGTACTGCTTTTTGTGAGACCACTTTTTGTTGGACCACGTTCGGCTCCAATCTGACCTTCACGATGCCTCCCCGAGCCGAACTCTGGTAAGCCAGGAGTTCAGGCTTGGACAAACGCTGTTGCCAGTAGGGACCTAAGACGCAATGGGCAGAGCCCGTCACGGGGTCTTCATCAATGCCGTAGGCTGGCGCAAAGAAGCGAGAGACAAAATCATAGGGCTCACGGCCAGCCGCTGTGATGATGATGCCATCGGAATGAATAGGGCCAAGGGCTGTGAAGTTAGGCTGAATGCCACTGACGATTTCTGGCGTTGTAACCTCAATCAATAAGTAGTTGAGATCATCATCTTTCCAAATTGCTTGGATTTCGAGACCCAGGGCCTCCGCAAGTCCTGTGGGCACTGCTCCCAGTGGCTTGGGAGGAGATGCGGGGAAGTTCAACTCAATCCAGTCGCTGTTGAAATTGGCTGTGAGGGTTCCGCTGAGCGTGTAAAACGTGGCTTGGCGATCGCGCTCCAAAAGACCTTCACTCCACAACACATGGGCGCTGGCCAACGTGGCATGGCCGCAGAGGTTGACCTCGACAGCGGGGGTAAACCACCGCAGACGATAGCCGTCCTTTTCGGGGAGTAGAAAAGCAGTTTCCGAGAGGTTCATTTCCTGGGCCAGTTGCTGCATCCACAGGTCAGGCTTGGGCTCGCTGAGGAGACAGACGGCAGCGGGGTTACCGCCGAAGGGGCGATCGCTAAAAGCATCGACTTGGAAAATTTGCATGGGTTATTTGGCGTGATTCGTTGGGCGTGATTCGCTTGGCGTAATTGTGGGGCAATTCAAGGGCGTCATTGGATTGGCGTCATTGGATTGGCATCATTGATTGGCCCTATTCGTTGGGTGTCTTGTTGGCTAGAAATCGCCTTAGCACCAAAATCTCAGCATCTGGTTGCCGCCCTTTTGAAGCTCGTAGCCCACGGTGACGATCTCTGACTCAACGCCCGTAGACGCCAGAGCTGAGCGCACGGGTTCGACGTGGGGTGAGGGTTCTGAAGTCAGGGTTCGTAGGGGAAAAATGCGTACCTCCGGTGCCAAGCGGCAAAGTTCCAGAACGGATTGCACATGGACCTCAAGGGAGAGCAAATCCGAGTACAGGAAGAGCAAGTGGGAGCAGAGGGCGAGGTCAAAGCTGTCGTCGTCAAAGGCGAGGTAGGGCAAAGAGGCAGGGCGGTAGCGATCGCCCGCTAATCCCGCCTCAAAATCCGACTCAAACATCTCCATCACCGCAATTCGATGCCGCTTCAAATCCTGGGGATCGCGGTGGAAATTCCAGACCCAGTTATCGGGTGTGGCTTCCACTTGAGCAATGATGTCCTCGATACAGGCATAGAAACGCTGCTGAATTTGTGCGGCAGAAAATTGATAAATCGGGTCAATGGAGACAACGGATTTGCCCAGGGCGGTCAGCTCTGCATTAAAGCTAGCTGGCCCGCCGCCGCAGTCTAGAATGGGACGATTGCAATCGGCCTTGGTGAGATTGAACATGGCCCGGTATTCGGCCAGCGATCGCCCAAAGGGCACAATTTTATCTAACGAAACACTCATGGCTGAAGGGGTTTGCTGTGACAGTCCCTTGCAAATACTAGCGGAGACCCTAACGGTAATAGCGGGTTTCCAGCCAAACTCTGGTTTCTGCAACCGTTTCAAAGCGGTGGGTTTCATCGCTGGCGGGATCGTACACCTCATAGAAG
This sequence comes from uncultured Pseudanabaenaceae cyanobacterium, assembly GCA_938017515.1. Lineage (GTDB taxonomy): Bacteria > Cyanobacteriota > Cyanobacteriia > PCC-9006 > JAAUQQ01 > JAAUOP01. Next base: position 4,137 of record CALIJJ010000073.1, on the reverse strand, counting down.
GACTGACCTCCGCCATTGCGCCGCCAGGTGACCCGAGGCTGGGGCAATCCCATGGAGCCTTCACCGAGCATTAGCCCACACAGACGAACGCCCGCTTGTACCATGGCTTGGCCCAGCCGCTGCCTCCATTGGGGTTGGGACGAGCCGCGATGTTGCGGATTGGCCTCGGAGACCTGATTCAAATGCTCTCCTGAGGTGTGCGTCAAGCGAGGGAAGTGAGACCGTGAACGAATCATGGAGCTGACTGGCGGTGCCAGGGCGTCTGACTGATCTGATTTTGTATTGCATTTCCCAAGCAGTACAGACGCAGTTGGCGTAAATTGTAATGAGTACAGTCTGACCATATTCAACTGTTATGGTCGCTGGCGATCGCAACTGTACTCCTCTTCCCTGGTGATTGGCCCATGCAACTCTCTCCCCTGTCCCCCATCAAAGATCGCAGCCTCTACGAGCAGGTGGCCGATCGCATGGAAACGCTGATCGCCGAGGGCACACTGCAACCCGGCGATCGCATGCCCTCTGTTCGAAAACTCCATAAGCAACTCTCCGTCAGCATCTCAACCGTCCTGGAAGCCTATCGTCTCCTGGAGGATCGCAGCCTCATCAGGGCCCGCCCCCAGTCCGGCTACTATGTCTGCCAGTTGCTCCCCAGCACTCCCGCAGAACCGACGTCTTCGGTCCCCCCCGTGGGGGTTCACCAGGTGGATAACTCCCTCGCATTTCGCATCATGCAGGCCATTCGCGACCCCAGCACCACGCAATTGGGGGCAGCGATTCCATCCATGGGGCTCCTGCCCCTCAATGCGCTCAACCGTTTGATGGGTCAGGCATTGCGCCAGGAAACCTTGGAAGCCCACTCCTATGCCATTCCGCCGGGCTGTGAGTCATTGCGCCACGAAGTGGCACGGCGGTTGCTGAGCGCGGGCTGTTCGGTCACGCCCGATCAGATTGTGATCACCAATGGCACCACGGAGGGTGTCTATCTCTCCCTGATGGCGGCGACCAAGCCGGGAGACACCGTGGCTCTGGAATCCCCGACCTACTATGGCCTGCTGGAAGCCTTGGAGTCACTGCACCTGAAAGTCCTAGAGTTGCCGACACATCCTCGCGACGGATTGCTGCTAGAGCCCTTAGAAGCGGCACTGAAGCAAGGGCAAGTGCAAGCCTGTGCCCTGGTCTCTAATTTCAGCAACCCCCTGGGCAGTTGTATGGACGACACCAAGAAAAAAGAGCTGGCAGAGTTGGTGACACGCTATCGGGTCCCTCTGATCGAAGACGATGTGTACGGGGATTTGCATTTTTCGTCCCACCGACCCAAGGCGATTAAGGCCTTTGATCGGGAGGGCTATGTGCTGTATTGCAGCTCCTACAGCAAAACGCTGTCGCCGGGATTGCGGGTGGGCTGGGCGATTCCGGGGCGGTATCAGGCCCAGGTGGAACAGCGCAAATGGGTCATGAACCATACGACGGCGATCGCCCCTCAGCTCACCGTTGCGGCTTTTCTGGCCAATGGTGGCTACGATCGCCATGTGCGCCAACTCCGCCGCGCCTATGAAACCCAAATGACCAAAATGCTCCAGGCAATTTGCACCTATTTCCCAAGGGAAACGAAAGTAACCCGACCGGAAGGGGGCCATGTGCTTTGGGTGGAAGTGGCGGGTTTAGATGCATTGCAACTCTACGAAAGAGCGCTGGAACAACACATCAGCATTGCTCCGGGGCATATCTTTTCGCCTTCGCGCAGCTACCGCGACTGCATCCGCCTCAACACCAGCGAGCCCTGGACGCCGAAGATTGAGCAGGCCATGGCAACCTTGGGGGCGTTGATTGAGCCCTGCCGCCAGTGAGGTGAGACGGCGCCTGCGGAAACGTCACCGCGATTCCCCGCACCCGAGCTCTTGTTGCAACAGGGCTGGGATGGCGAAGGATGGGTCAGATCAAGCTGGCACTCAAGCGATTACTTTGGGTCAGGTGGGACCAAACCACGGGTAAGCAAGCGTTGCAGATGGCTTCAACATGGCGTTCGTCGGTACCGCAGCAGCCTCCGAGAACTGCCAGGTTGGGCAATTGCTTTAGGAGCTGATGGTGTTGTTGCCCCAACTCAACGGGGTTGCCGTCGTCTAGCTCCTCTGCGGCATCTAGCTCAGCGTGGCTACAGGTGGAGGCATTGGCACGGATGCCGCGAATACGGCTCAACCAGCTCTCCTGTTGCTCAGCCTCTGCTTCGTCTGCGGTGAGGATGGCCTCGAAGTGGTTGGGATGGGCACAGTTAATCATGTAGTAGGCGGGCCCCTGCTCCGTGGCAGCATCGACTTGTTCGATGGCGGAGCGTAGGGTTTGGCCTGTGGGCAGCGTGCCGTCGGTTTCTAGGGTGAAGGAGATGACGACGGGGATGCCGATGGTTTGGGCGGCTTGGACAATACCGATGGCTTCTTCGGCGTAGTTGATCGTCATGGCGCTGACGAGGTCGGCCTGGGCCTCTTGGAAGGCGAGGATTTGGGGGGTGTGGTAGATGGCGGCTTCGATGGGTTTCATCGCGGTATCAACGGTGTAACCGTCGCCTCGGGGGCCGATGCAGCCGCTGACGAGCATGGGGGATTGTTCGGTTTCGTAGTCTTGGCGGATGGTTTGCATGAGGGCGATCGCCCATTGGTTCACGGCTTTGAGCTCGCTCTTGGAGTAGCCCAGTTTTGTGCCCCAGTCGGCGTTGGCACGCCAGGTGGGGCTTTCAAAAATGAAGCCGGTGTTGTGGCGCTTGGCGATGGCTGCATAGGAGCAGTAGTAGGTAGCGAGGGCGCGGGTTCCGGCTTCGGTTTTGAGCAGGTCGAAAGCGGCGAATTCGGGGAGGTTGAGCCCTTGTTTGAAGATGAGGGTGGTTTCGAGGCCGCCGTCGGTGAGGTAGAAAGGGGCCTTGAGGCGATTGGATGGTTTGGGGGAACGGGCAATCACGGTTGGCATGGCTGTGCTCCTGAGTAGGCGATCGCTTGAATTGATCGCGATCGCTGAATAACAATCCCAAGCTAATGAACCCAGCGTTTGCTCAGCGTTCCATCACCGTTTCTTGGGTTGGCACGGGCTGCTATTTGAACTGGGATGATGTTTGAACTGGGATGACAGGTTTCAAAATCTTTTGAAGAAAGAAAATTGGATGTGAGGGCGATCGCTGCACAATCTCGCCATGTCCCAAACGATAGACCTACGGATTGCTAATGACCGATAAGCAATCTCATCTTCAGGGGTTTGGTTCATGTCCTTTGCTACACATTCTGCGACCAGCATCCAACAACGCTGTCGAGACTGGCTCACCTGGGCGCTCGGTGCCCTCAAGGCTGAGGCGTCTCCAGCCACGATCGATCATCTCAATGCTCTGATCGGGGCCACCGTCACGGGCCAGGGGAGGTTGTTTCACAACGGCGAGCATATTCTGCGATTGGCGGAGGGGGATGATCCCATCAGCACGCTCGCGGCGCTGTTCCATGATGCCGTTTATGTTCAGGTGGATTGGGGTCTGGCAACTGGGGTCCAGACGTATCTGACACCGTTTTTATGTTGGACCAACGGTACCCTCTGTCTCCGTCCGGCCCCAGAGCTGTTGCATCATCCGGAGAGTGCCTGCACAACGCTGCTGTTTGGTCTGGAGCATCCAGCGCCGGTGCCTGCGGAAAAGTTCAATGAGTTTTTGAGTGCGCTCCTGGCGACACAGTGTCTCAAGGGGTTGCTTTCTCCTCGGCTGTTGGCGGAGTTGGTGGTGGCGATCGAGGCCAGTATTCCCTTTCGTGCCACCGCAGCGTTTGTGCCATCGGAACAGTTGTTTGAGCGACTATCGCAGGCCAATGAGCGGTTTGGGTTTGCCATGACATCCGACGACATTGAGCTGGCGATCCATCGGGCGGTGGCCTTTGCCAATCGGGATGTGGGGGATTTTAGTATTGCGGATCCGGTGATTTTCTTGGACCAGACCTGGCGGTTGTTGCCGGAGTTTACGCCTGCGCTACGTCACCCTGAGCTGTATTCGATTCAGGATTATCGTTCGGCGTTGCGATCGATGGAGGGATTTTTGAATCAGTTGGATGCGGGACAGATTTTCCAGCAGTTTCGCCAGTTGCCGAATCCGTTGACCTGTCAGGCTTGGTGGGA
>CALIJJ010000072.1 GCA_938017515.1 uncultured Pseudanabaenaceae cyanobacterium | reverse complement strand
GTTAGGAATGAGGCTGTACACCCGAGAAGTAGAGGAATAGATGCTCAAGAACGTGATCGGCTCATATGGAAAGCTGTTCAGTGGGTCGAGGAGGTTCTCTTGTGGAGGTTGGGATACGAAGGGGGATACCGCGATCGCCTGACTGGTGACTGTTTCAATACACCTCGATACGATCTCAACACTCGAAATCCTGACTGGTAGATTTTTTATCCACAAATCTCTGATCGGCATTCGTCCCAGCACAAACAATCGCTCAATGGTGATTCAAGACCCCGAGCTGCGTGAACAAGTCGGCAAAATTGCCCATGAACTTTTGGGAGGTGTGGAATGGGAATGAATTGGGATCTACTGAAAGCGCTTTATTTACAGGGTGATAGAGCCAGCCAACTCAATAGCCTCCATCTCAACCTCGCCCACATCCAAATTCTCGCCACCGGACACACTGACGAACTCGTCGCCCTCCACCTCATCCGCGAGAGCCAGTACTTCATTGAATGGATTGTCCCAACCCTTGATCTGAAAACAGACGACATTAGCATTGCCACCTTATTGGTGGACCTTCAACGACAACTCAGCCGCTGGAAGCTGGAGTGGGAGAAGCAATGGGAAGAAAAGGAAGCGCGGGAGAACATGGCAACACAGGCTGAGCAATGGAGCAATCGCCTTCAGCAGCAATCGCCTTCTAGCCGAGAACTATACCAACAGGCCTAGCCAGCAGCCTTGCTATGATCGAGTAAAGTTCAGAGGAGCCGCCATGGTGACATCCGCGCTGACTCATCCTCAGAAAGACTGGCCCATCGTGCTTCAGCTCCCCCCGCGCTGAATTTCGATGACGGCCAGTTTTTTGATTTTTGTCAGCTCAACCGTACCCACCACTTTGCCCTCACCATTCCAGACCAAGGCAACGGTACCCGTATCACCTCCCGCATCAACCCAGACGAAAACAGTGTGACAAGATAAAGAGCCCAACTGAGACCAAGACTGAGGCCCATCCATGGAACGGCAGAACATTTCATCCGGAGCCAAGTGGGAGGCGATCGTCGGTTACTCCCGCGCTGTTCGCATCGGCAACAGCATCCACGTCGCTGGGACTGTCGCCGTGGATGACGACGGCAATCTCGTTGGACCCAACAATCCCTACAAACAGGCCCAGTACGCCCTACAAAAAATCGAACGGGCCCTGCAGCAAGCTGGCGCCCAGATGAGTGATGTGGTGCGATCGCGCCTGTACGTCACCAACATCGACGACTGGGAAGCCATCGGACGAGCCCACGGCGAATTTTTTCGCAACATTCGACCCGCCACGACCATGGTCGAAGTTAGCCGATTAATTGGCGCAGAAATGCTTGTGGAGATTGAGGTTGAGGCTATCCTTAGCCCGACTCCCAACGGGCCTCAAAGCCCATCACCCTAAAAAATGTGAAATCAGTCGGGGGACTATATCTATTTTCAAAGGAAATCCCGTAGAATTCAGTAAATTCATGGAGTGTAGCCATCAGAATCGTGGGATCCATCCCTCGCTGTGGGTACCAGAACGTTTTCTCGGTATTAAAGTTCTTTGACAGGGTAAAGCACTCTTATGACGAATTCTCCTGAACCTCCCCAGCAAGATGAGCGTCGTAGCGGCCTCAGTCCGCTGGATTTTGATGAATGGGTTGCACTGTTGCTCGCCTTCGGCATTTTAGGTGGCATTTTCTTTTGGGCTTTACGCCCTCAGACCAAACAAGCTGGCGGAAGCTGGCTGGGTGGCGCTGGGGGTGGTGATGCGGGATTACTTCAGGGTAATGCCAGTACATTCGGCGCCAAGAGCGGTGGTCTAGGGGCAGATCTGGGTCTTGGGAATAAGACCGAAGATTCTTCCCTCATCGCCCAGATCTCCGGCGACAAGGACAGTGATGCAGGGTCCGACAAAGATTACGACACGGATTCTTCCATCGGTGGACCGTCTACGTTCAGTGCGCGCCGTGGCGCTGGGGCACTCGCTGGCGCTGCTGCTGGAGCTGGTTTGGCTGCTGGTGTAGCCGCAGACGACGCGACTGCTGCAGAAACCCCGGCGGCGGAAGCAACAACGGCTGCTGCCATTGATGACGCTGATGTCGATGCAGCCGCTGAGACTGACGTCGCTGACGCCGATGCTGTCACCGACACAACCGCGGAAGCACCCACGGAAGAAGCTCCTGTGGAACAGCCAGAAGAGCCGATCGTGGTGGCAACGGAAGCGCCTGAGACGAGCATTCCAGAAATCCCCGAAGCCTCCTGGCTCTATCCTTTCGCCGCTTCCCTCGAAGAAAGCGATCGCCTAGGCGAACTCCCCACGTCTGAAACCTTCGACATTGATGCCCCTGTAACTCGCGCTGAGTTTGCCTCTCTGGTCAGTCAAGCTGAGCAAGTGGAAGGTGATGCAGGTCAGGCTGCAGGCAAGTTCGAAGACATCGGTGAAGAGTTTTGGGCCTCCCCCCGCATTGCAGGGGCGCTTGAAACCGGTTTCATGAGCGGCTATGGGACACTTCCTGATGGTCGTCAGCTCTTTGGTCCGGCTGAGGAGATCCCCCGTTACCAAGCCCTGGTGGCGATCGCGAGTGGTCTTCAACTCACCCCGCCCGATGATGTGGATGGGCTGCTGAGCGCCTACGACACCGAAGGCATGCCGGACTGGGCGAAGGAAAAGGTGGCCGCGGCACTCAGCGAAGGTTTGGTCATTAATCCCACCGACCAAAGCAAGCTTGAGCCGCTGCGCGCCACAACCCGTGGCGAAGCAACAGCGATGATTCAGCAAGTGCTTCAGCGCGAAGGCAAGGTTACAGCTGTTGAGTCTTCAGTAACTGTCACCCCTTAAGAAAGACTCTGGTCTTTTATGCCATTGGCTTCGCCAAAAAGCCCCGCGAGTTATCGCGGGGCTTTTTGGCATATTTCCGATGGTTTAGAACGGTGTTCTCGGCAATATTGCCTTACCGTTGTAGCTCCGACTACGCCGGGGAAAGCATACCGTCGGACGACTGAGAGGCGATCGCCTGCTGATAAATCGCTTCCAGATTCGTGGTCAGATCCTGCTGGAGACGACTTTCCAAAATCTTGATGGGCATCGTCATCCGAGGCAAAATTGACAAGCAGTAGGAAAGGCGGGTGTGGGGCTTCCCCTCGATCTCCAACGACTCCAACATCCAATGGCCCTTCATCATCTTGAAATCCCCCTCCACCATGGCAAAGTGAATCTTGTGGGGATACTCCTCTTCCATATCGAGAACCACCCGTGCCGAAAATTTCATTTTCTTCAGCAGCGTTTGGGACGCAACCTGCTCTAAGCGAATTTTCCCATCTCCTTCAGGATGGGGTAAACGCCGACTCACAGAAAGACTCGGAATAATATCAGCCAGTCGCTCATAGCTCGTCAGAACAAGCCACACTGGATCCACCGAACAGGGAATCTGAATCGATGCGCAAACTTCCCGTTGCCGACCCTGGGCAGTGGTCTCTAGCTCAACGGGGCAAGACAGCACCACATTGGACTCTGGCCCATCATGCTGCTCACCGTCTGTCGTGAAGTTTGGATCGCTCACGCTACTGTCAGTCCGATATTATCGCTCTCCGTCTTAACATACCCTTACTGTCCCTCAAACTCCAAGTCCATCACGGAAGAAAAATAGAGGTGATATTACCTGCATTCCATCCCTGTAACTTCCTTGAAATCCCTGAGAACTCCTTCCATGGCTCGGGCATATTAACGCTGTGGGGAGAAAGCTATTAGAGCCATTCACTTTACGCATATCGAATACTTTCCCTCAAGGAAAGCATTGGTCGCAGCAAAGTAGGACAAGCGGGTTTCGCTAGACTTCATTGACCCCATGCGTACTCAGAACATGTGTTTAAGGCAATTGTCTCGATGCAATGTGCTCGATGCAATGCTTTCAACGCCCGGTGTTCCACGCAGCATTCAGATTTCAGCCTTTACAGCGCCCGAAGAAGTCACCCTTTGAGTCAGGTGCAATCACCACGTGCGGAGCAGGGTGCAACCAACGCTCCAGCCAAGGATGATTGTTTATGCAGGACACCTGTTTAGCCCCGGGGACAGCATCCCCCAAAGTACTCCTGGAACAGGTGGGTCGTTTAGATGGATACCTCCATGTTTCAGACCCCGCTGTGGAATGGTTCATCTATTTTCAGCAGGGTCAAATTACCTATGCCTCCCACAATGTCGATGCCTTCGAACGCCTAGAGCGCTATCTTCGGGGTCTTTCCCGCGAATTTAGCCAGCTCACGCCCGAGGTAAGAGCTCAGATTCGAAGCCAGTTTGAAGGCATCAAGCAGCAGAATAATCCGCTGACCTCTGACTACCAAGCCATCGTCTGGCTAGTGGACAATCAATTGCTCGATCCCCTGATGGCTGGGACACTGGCCAGCAAAATCACAGCCGAGGTCTTTGAAGGATATCTACTCCTGCCAGAAGGCAACTATCAGGTTGAGACTGTTGTGGTTGAAGACTTGCCCTCCTTCTGTAGCCTAGATCCCACGATTTTTGTACGGCGTAATCAAGAACGATTAAAGCTCTGGCAGGCTTTACTGCCTCGGATCAACTCTCCCTACCAACGCCCCTACCTAGCGGGAGAAGCGGTCGCTCGCCAAAAGCTGGCACCTGATGCAGTGACGTCTCTGAGCCGGTTGCTCATTGGGTTCAACTTTCGGCAACTCGGCATGTTTCTAAAACAGGACGAGCTGATGGTGGCCCAGCGATTCTCATCGCTGATTGCCGATGGGGTGGTCATTCTGCGGGAGCCTGTGGCTCCCTTCGACAAATTGCCACGGCTGAATGCCTGCAAGCTCGACGATGACGGAACAACAACGCAGCTTTCCCCGCCACCCGTTGACGGTGAGAGTAATGCGTCAAGCAGCAATGCTCTCGGTTTAGCGGCAGCATCGGTCGAAGCCAAGACTTGGAAAGTCGTTTGCATCGACGATAGTCAAGCCATGCTGAATGAAATTCAGCGCCTCCTGGAAGGCGATGCATTTTCTCTGACGCTCATTAATGATCCTAAAAAAGCATTGATGAAAATCGTCTCCATTAAACCGGATTTGATCATGCTGGATGTGACCATGCCTGAAATGGACGGCTATCAGGTGTGCTCCATGATCCGTAAGTCCTCGGCCATGACGCAGGTTCCCATCGTGATGGTTACGGGCAATCGTGGCTTGATCGATCGCGCTCGGGCCAAGATGGTGGGGGCAACGGACTATCTAACCAAACCGTTTGCCCAGAAAGATTTGCTCAATCTCCTCCTCCGGCATCTTGAAACTTGAGTGATTGCCGCTCGGTACCCCATGGCTACGATCTCGGGATAGCAATCCCCTCCTTTCACCAACTTGTTTCGTTACCTCTATTCACCGCTATGGCCACCATCCTACTGGTCGAAGACACTGCTTCCATGCGTGAGCTTTTGACTCAATATCTGCAAGAAGCCGGTCACCTCATTATTGAGGCCAGGAATGGCCAAGAGGCTCTGAAAAAGATGGAAGTCACCACCCCTGATTTGGTGATTACTGACATTGTGATGCCTGGGATGAGTGGCCTCGAACTCTGTCGGCATCTCCGCAAAAACCCGACAACCCAAACATTACCGGTGGTCGCTTGCACCTCGAAAAATCAAGATCTCGATCGCCTCTGGGGGATGAAACAGGGCATTGATGTCTACATCACCAAGCCCTTCAAACGTGAGGATATTGTGCAAGCTGTTGCGTCAACACTGGGGTAAAGCGAATGGTATCGAATTCAACTGTTATTTCCATGGTGTCCCCCCCCGACATCGGCCAGGGTCATCGTGAAACATATATTTGTCTGGCACTGCAGGATGCAACCAACGGGGGCAGAAGCAGCGAAACAAGGCTGATCGCCCTAGACACCGAAACCGTTCAGGAAGTGCTGGTGATTCCCAGCCACCGTTTGACCGTAATGCCCAATATGGCGAGCCCGGTGATGGGACTCCTCAATCATCGCAGCCGTGTCATCTGGGTTGTCGATTTGCCCCAGCTCTTGGGACTGGCTCCGCTCAATCCGCGATCGCCTGAACGCCACCTCGCCATCCTCCAAGCCGGAGGCATTTCCCTGGGCCTTGCCATTGCAGAAGTCAAAGGCATCATCCGATTTTCTCCCGAAGACATCGCCTCTCCCCTGGAGCATCATCTCCCTGCAGAAATGACGCCTTACCTTCAGGGCTGCGTTAGGCAAGAAGCAGCGACGCCAACCCAGAGACCCTTGCTGATCTTGGATGCCGAGGCGATCGCCGCCTACAGCGCTTAATTCATTTCCTATCGTTCTGAATACAACCATGACAGCAGCCCGTCATGACAGCAGCCCGTCATGACAGCAGTCCGTCATGACAGCAGTCCGTTCCCTTCAGACGCTTTGAACAGCATCGGGGCGATTCCGCCCTCCCGACCTTCTCCAAGTCTTACTCATCTACCATCCCTGCCATCATTCAAGCGAGATCCACAAGGAATGGTTAAGACTACCGATAGCCAACCCGAAAACAGTTCATCCATAGCTGACGTAGCAGGCTCTTCGGAGACCCTCGCGTCGGTGCTTGAACAAGCCCCTGGGGCAACACCGGCCCAAGCAAGTCCGGAAGAATTTAATGCCGTTGTCACATCCATCCTGGCCGAAGCAACCACCGAACCGCAGCGCTCTGTCAATGGAGAACAGAAGCCAGGTCACCTCCTGCAGCGCATGGGCTTGAAAACAAAAGTGACGATAGCAGCCATTGCCCTCAGTGCCTTACCCGCCATCGGCATCGGCAGCATCGCCTATGTCCAAGCGGGTTCCACCATTGCAACTCAGATTCAAGCAGATAAACAAAACCGAGCAACGTCTCTGACTCGACGCCTCCAGGCCTATATGGGCTTTCGACTCACCGACATTGAAGACTTAACCACTCGCCTGATCTTCCGCGACCCCTTCATTCTGGAAGAACAGGGCACGGCAGCCATTACTCAAAGACTCAACCAATTCTTGGCACGCTCCACTGTCTACGACAGTCTGGCGTTCTTCGACCTTGATGGCAACGTTATTGTCCAATCGGATGGTCCCAAGCTCCCTAACATTGCCGCTACCGGATACTTTCAGGCTGCCGTTACCACCGGAGAGAAGACCTACACGACGCCTCAACACAATGAGGAAATTAATGAATCGGCGGTCTTTATTGCAGCACCCATTCGACGCTTCGGCAGCACCGAGATCATCGGGGTTGTCCGCCTACGGTTACCCCAGAGTTCTCTGTTTGCGTCTGTTGCCGATATTCAAACCGAAGTCGATGACATTTACATCATGGATCGCCATGGCAACTATATCCTCACCCCTTCATCGGAACGAGACCTCATTGGTCAGAATCTAGAGATTACGTTCCCTAAACTCTGGCCCAACATCGACCAACAGCCTTTCAAAACAGTCACCGTTCAGGACAAAGCAGGCCAACACTGGCTCGTCTCCTCCAGTCGCTCTCAAGTGGAGAGTAACCTACTCAACCCTCAGTGGACTGGCATTATCAAGACACCCGTTGCAGATGCATTTCAAGTCAAGCGACAGTTATTGCTCACCTTACTCCTAGGGGTTAGTACAACCACAGCCTTCAGTCTCGCCCTCGCCATTTATCTCTCCAATCGAACCACTCGGCCCCTCTTAGACGCTGCTGAAGCCGTGACCAAGATTGGCCAGGGAGACCTAGAGACGCGTCTAGATGTCCCAGCCCAGGGCGATGAATTGGTACAACTCGGCCAGAATATCAACCTGATGGGTGACCAGCTCAAAACCTTCTTCGAACAGCAAACCTGGGAAGCAGAACTCGCACAACTGTTGGGGGAGCTTGCCCGTGTACGAAGCTTGGAGGAGTTTTCTCTGTTACTCAATCAGACCATGCTTGAGATGCAACGACAGGTCGGAGGCGATCGCATCATCTTCCAGCGTATCGAACCGTCCGACGGTCGCCGTTCCGTGATCGCAGAAGCGGTTCTGTCCCAGTTTCCTAGCGTCCAAGGGGCATCCAGTCGAGCATTTTCTGAGTCCGAACAAGAAACCTTTAACAATCAGCAAACGCTCGTACTGAATGATATTCAGCACAATGATCTGAGTCAGGAGCATCGCCAGGAGTTACAAGATTGGGGCGTGCAATCCCTGTTAGCTACACCTGTTTTCGTCAACAACGACCTCTACGGCATCTTGTCGGTCCATGCCTGCGCAACCGCTCAGACATGGCAGCCCCAGGATAGCGATACGCTCATTCAATTGGGCAATCGTCTCAGCCTTGCCCTCGGAGCCTTTGAATCCTTCAATCAAGTCCAGGAACAGGCACAGGCGGAGACAAAGAAAAAGGAGACCCTACAGTTTGAACTCCTCACCCTTCTCAGCGATGTGGAGGAGGCAAGCACCGGTGACCTGACAGTCCGGGCCCAGATTACGGATGGTGAGATTGGTATTGTTGCTGATTTCTTTAACGCGATCATTGAAAATCTGCGTGACGTTGTCTCCCAGGTGAAAACGGCGACCACCCAAGTCAATACTTCGGTCAGCGGCAATGACGCATCGATTCGCAAGCTCGCAGCAGATGCCACCACTCAGGCTGAGCAGGTCCTGCAAACGCTCGGTTCCATTGAAGATATGACCCTCTCGCTCCAGGCCGTCGCCCATAAAGCCAAACGAGCAGCCCGTGCCTCACAGCAGGCAGCTCACACGGCCCAAGCCGGGGGCAAAGCCATGGAAACAACCGTAGACAGCATCTTCCAGGTCCGCCAGACCATCGCAGAAACCGCGAAGAAGGTAAAACGCCTCGGCGAATCTTCCCAGCAAATTTCGAAGGTGGTGGAGCTGATCAATCAGATTGCTCTCAAGACCAACTTACTGGCGGTCAATGCAGGCATTGAGGCGGCCCGCGCAGGGGAAGAAGGTCGTGGTTTCGCCGTCGTTGCCGAAGAAGTTGGCGCACTGGCAGCACAGTCAGCCTCTGCCACCCAGGAGATTGAGCAAATCATTGATGCGATCCAACGCGGTACGAGCGAAGTGGTGGAGGCCATGGAAACGAGTACGAGCCAAGTCGTAGAAGGGACGCGCTCGGTGGAGACCGCCAAAGAAAGCTTAAATGCTGTCTTGAAGGTATCCCGCCAAGTGAACCAGGTTTTCCAGGTGATTTCGACCGAAACCTCAAACCAGGTCGAAACCTCTGAAGCGGTCAAGCAGTTGATGGGTCAGATGGCTTCCGTTTCGCAGGAAACCTCCGCAGCCTCTCAAGCCGTCTCTGAGTCGCTGCAAGAAACGGTGCAAATTACCGAACAGCTCCAATCCTCTGTAGGAGAATTCAAGGTTGCTCTCTGACGGATAGCTCTAGGCCCTGCTCCGCCCTCTGACGACGCTCCGAGACTCCCTTTCCGCTCTCCCGTCTCCCCCAAAAACCACACGGCTAACGCTCTAACCTCCCTATGTCACAGGATCAAGAATGGATTGTGCGGCTCCAATTTTTGGAAGAAGCCCAGGAATATCTAGATGCGATCGAGTCCAGTCTGATTGGCTTGGGTAACGGTCCCACTGCGAGCCAACTGGACAGCGCCCTGCGAGCAACGCACTCCATCAAAGGGGGCTCAGCCATGATGGGATTTGAAGAACTCAGCCACGTGGGTCACCGCATGGAGGATTTTTTCAAGGTACTCAAAGCGGGCAACAGAGCGGAGCAAGTCAATGGTGGACTAGAGCAATTATTTTTGTCGGGATGCGATCGCATGCGGCAAATGACCGAACACTACCGACAGCGATCGCCAATCGACGGTGCTTGGCTCGACGCGCATATCCGCCCTATTTTGGATCAACTCTACGATGCCCTCGGGGATCCAGCAGCCGAAGATGAACTCGCAGTGCTCTCGGCGGAAGCGGGGGAAGATATGCGGGTCATGATGTTCGAGGGGGAGGTCGGTCCCTGTCTCGATCGCCTCGAAGGGGTCTTGGAGCATCCCGAACTCCCCCTCTTGCGTCAAGAGTTGAAGATTGCGAGCCAGGAACTAGCGGGATTGGGTGAAATGCTCGACCTTGGCAACTTTGCTCGCCTCTGCCATCAAGTTTCGGATGTCATAACAGCGGTCGCGGATTCTCAGTTGGAGGCGATCGCGGGGGAAATCATTCAGACCCTGCGCCGTTCCCATGCCCTCGTGCTCATCGGCCAATTTGAGTCAATGCCCGAAGCGCTTGAGATCTCCCTCGCCGCCGCTCCCCAGGCGCACGATGGAGCAGCGCAATTGAACCAAATGCCACCGACGACAGAGCAGGCTAACTCAGAGCAATTGACTGTTGAAGCAGAAGACATCGGTGCATCAGCATTCAATTTATCCCTAGCGGCCATCGACGATCTTTTTACGCATGACTCTGAGAATGCAGCCCACACCATGGCTGCTTTTTTGAGTGAGGGGCTGGGTGATAGCCTGGGTGAGATTCGGGGTGAGGAAGCCGTCGCCGAAGCCTCACTCGCTTCCCCTGAGAGCAATGCGGATGAGGCCATCGAGGCGATGGAGTCATCCAGCATCAATGATGCAACAACGCTTGATTCAGCCCCTGAAGCAGTTTCTGAAGTCGTGAATGCGGCAGACACAGAAGTTGCCTCAACATCCGATATAGACCTTGAGATATCGACAGTCATCCCAGAAGAGACAGGACTAGATAGCGACGCCTTAGCCGCTCTCTGGAATGATGACAGCTTCCAGCAGGATATTGCCGGGAGCGAGATATTCGCGAGTCCCTTGCTCGCACCCCCAGAACCCACAACGGCCTCGTCCCAAGATCCCATTGCGAATACAGAAATGGTTGCACCAGCACCATTGCCAGACGAGGCGGAGACTAGCAGCAATCCCCAGAATCCCTCGAAGACTCATCATCCTTCCCCGACCACTGCCTCCAAACAGGAAGCCAGTCTTCGGGTGCCCACCCAACAAATTGAACGGTTGAGCGAGCTATTTGGTGAACTCAATACCGAACGGAACGGCCTCAATTTGCAGCTCAAGCATATGCGCAGCCTCGTCACCTTGTTGAGTCGTCGGGTCAAGGCTCTCAACCAAGCCAATCAACAGTTGCGCCAGTCCTACGATCGCGTTGCCACCCAAATTCCAACGATTCATCCCGCGGCCCATCAGCCTGCTGCCCCCTCTCCCGGTACTATCTCTCCCAGTACGACCTCTGCCAAAGAATCAGCTTCTAGCCACATCCAGCTTGCTGCCAATATCAGCCAAACGGAACACCTCAGCCATCGTTTCGATGCACTCGAAATGGACCACTACAGCGACTTTCATCTCCTATCGCAGGAGTTAATTGAAAGCGTGGTTCAAATCCAAGAAGTGACCAATGATCTAGAAACGGCTTTAGGCGACACCGAGGGTTCATCCCGGGAAATCAGCCGTACGAGTCAGCAGATGCAAGTGAGCATGACCCAGGTGCGCATGCGTCCGCTCACGGAAGTCACGAATCGTTTCCCTAGGGTCTTGCGGGAGCTATCCATTAGTCATAGTAAAGACGTGGCGCTCACGGTCTATGGGGGAAGCACGTTGATCGAGCGCGACATCTTAGAGGCGTTGCAAGATCCACTCATGCACCTTCTGCGCAACTGCTTTGACCATGGCTTGGAAACGTCAAGCGATCGCCTAGCCCAAGGTAAATCAGCCCAGGGAAACATCACCATTCGCTCCGGCTATCGCGGCAATCAGGTCTTCATCACGGTGCAGGATGACGGTGCAGGCATTAATCTCGATAAAATTCGCGCCAAGGTCCACAAGATGGGACTCACCGAAGCGGACATTGCAGCCAGCGGCGAACAGGCGTTGCTCAATATGATCTTCGAGCCCGGTTTCAGTACCGCCGAGCATGTCACGAATCTATCGGGTCGTGGCGTGGGCATGGATGTCGTGCGTACCAATTTAGAAGCAATTCGCGGCACCATTCAGGTCGAGACGGCCCCCGGCCAAGGCACCACCTTCACCATTACGGTCCCCCTCTCTCTCTCGGTCACCCGCGTTCTGGTCGTTGAAAGCCATGGCATGTTGATGGCCTTCCCTGCCAACATTGTGGAGGAAATGCAACTCCTCAATGAGGTCGAAATTCAAACCGCCGCCAACCAAGAAATGATTCAGTGGCAGGGCTACACGGTCCCCCTCATACGCCTCAAGGCATGGATGAAATTTGCTCGCTCACCGATGAAACCAGAAACAGAAAATACCCCTGTGATCGACCAGCAGGCCATGCTGATCGTCAGCCAAGGTCAGGAGCCCTATGCACTTCAGTGCGATCGCTACTGGGGCGAGCAAGAAGTCACGACCCGTACCGTTGAAGGTAACGTCTCCCTTCCCCCTGGATTTTCCGGCTGCGTTGTCCTGGGTGATGGTCGCGTCGTTCCCCTGGTGGATATCGAACCCCTGTTGAGCTGGATTCTCCAGGGAGGTCCGCTGGCCAAACTCGCAACGACGCCAATGGTGATGGCAGGCGATGAGACTGAGCAACAGACCGTGATGATTATTGATGACTCCATCACCGTCCGGCGCTTCCTCGCCATCACCTTGGAAAAGGCAGGCTACCGAGTCGAGCAAGCCAAAGATGGTCAGGATGCGCTTGAAAAACTCAAGGGTGGCATCCAGCCCCATACGATGATTTGCGACATTGAAATGCCTCGCCTAGACGGATTTGGCTTCCTCGGTCAGGTCAAAAGTCTGCCCACGCACAAACATATTCCCGTCATGATGCTGACCTCCCGCAGCGGCGACAAACACCGAAAATTGGCCATGAGTTTAGGAGCAACGGCCTATTTCTCCAAGCCCTTCAAGAAACAAGAATTGCTGAAGCAACTTGAGGAATTTTCCTCCCATACCCAGCCCAATCTAGCCCTGGCTTAAGCCAGGCGATCCGTCGATCACTCACCCGATAATTCAACTCAGGCCGTATCAGATTGCGAGGGACTTATGATGGCTAGCACAACTTCGTTTCGACTGCGCCGACTGGGCGATCGCCAGACCGAGGTGCAGAAACAGCTCATTGCCTTTCAACTCCATGGACAACAGTTTCTGATTGCCATTGAGGCTGTGTACAAGGCAGTCGTCTTTGAGCAGCCCCTGGATCCGGCCCAGCTCGACCACAACGAACTCGCCTTCGAAGACCGAGTGTTGCCCATTATCGATAGCAAACACCTCATCCTGGGCGAAGCACCGACTCCCCTCAAGAGACGGCAACCGATTCACATTGCCCTCGTCGTGCGAGATCAAGGCGAGAAAGCAGTCCTACTCCCCATCGATTCGGCTCCGTCCCTCTGTCGTGTCAAGGAATCGAGCCTCGTCAAACTCCCCAAAACCTACAACATCCGCTGCGTTGCCTTGATGACGGAGGCAGCAGCCAATCCCCCCCTTTGCTTCCTGCTCGATCCAGAGATGCTGAATACGTTGGCATTAGAGCGCGTTGGCATCCAAGATTAATCCCGCTCCAGCACAGCCCATGGATGACTTTAGGAAATCTGTAGGATAAGTCGGACAGAGGCTAGGGAATCCTGTGTATACGGAACTCTAATATCTACCGTTGCGTTCATCCCCTCTCATTTCTGGTGTGCCTAGGTGTACCGGATGCAGACCCAGTGAATGCCCCGTGCCCTAGCCCATACATTTCGGGCCAATACACCATCGTGCTAGCGAGTATCACGCCCGTTAATTGTAGTCAGGAGATTCAATAAAACCATGGAAGCAGCTTGTATCCCTGTCGTCGGGCAGGGCGCCCCACCGCGTGCCGAGTTGATTGTGCACCAGATCCAAGCCCTGGGGAATGGATATGTACAGCTCAGTAGTCCCGGCATTGACTGGTTCATCTACGGCAGCAGCGGACAGATCGTCTACGTGAGTAATTCCATCGATCCTTTCGAGCGCTTGTCGAGGGTACTGCGCGGATGTTTACAGCACACCAGCATTGATCATCAAACGCTGTCCACCCAAGCGCGCATGCAGTTTGAGCAAGCGAGCAGTCCTCAACATGTCCCTGCTCCTGGAGCTGATTATCAGGTCATTAGCTGGCTCTCGCAAACCACTCAACTCAGCCCTGAGATCATGGCTCAAGTGATCCATCGGCTCAATCTAGAAGTGATGGAAAGCCTCTGTTTGCTAGCAGAGACTGAATATCCACACCAAGCAATATCCCTACCAGCACTCCCCGCTCTCCCTGCCCTCGACTTTTACCGCCTCCAGACGGAAGCTCAGGCTCGTCTCCAACAGTGGCAGACCTTGCAGCCGACTCTTTTTTCGCCCTACCAGCGCCCCTATCTCAATGGAGCCTCCCTCCAGCAGAGCAACTTACCCTCCGAGCTTCAGACGCGACTGCGGCAAATTCTCATTGGGTTTAGCTGGCGACAGATCGCGATGTTGATGGGTCAAGATGAAATTGCCCTAGCCAGACAGTTTCTGCCGCTCATGCAGCAGGGAATCATCAAGCTCCATGATCCCTTTTCACCCTTTGATCAACTCCCCTGGCAACGGCAAACGATCGCCGCTAGCCCTCCGATGGGCCCCTCGATGGGCAGTAGAACACCGGTCCGAGCGGAGTCCGGCAGCATCGCGATCGCCCCACCTGCCTATCCATCTCCTTCTCCATCTCCTTCCCTGTCCACTCCCATCACCTCAGCTCATCGTCCGACAGACACTGGCGAAGCAAGTACAACAACCCCGCCCCTCTCACCAACGGGCAATGCCCCCAGCGAGATAGCCACCAAAACCTGGGATATTGTCTGCATCGACGACAGTCCAGCGGTTCTCAATGAGATCAATCGCTTTCTCCAGGCTGATCTCTTCTCAGTCACGCTGATTGAAGACTCTAAAAAAGCATTGATGAAGATTAATTCCATCAAGCCAGACATCATTTTACTCGATGCAAATATGCCTGGTGTCGATGGGTATCAGGTCTGCACCATGTTACGTAAGTCAAGCAGGCTCAAGCATATTCCCGTCATCATGGTCACAGGCAATCGAGGCCTGGTTAATCGTGCCAAGGCAAAACTTGCTGGGATTACTGATTATCTCAACAAGCCTTTTTCCCAAAAGGATCTCTTAGAAATAATCTTTCGCCATTTGAGCGAATAAGCATCAGAACGCTCTGAGCGATTCTCATACCAATCCAACATTTCTTGTTTTTTCCTACCTTATTTTGGGGACTCTAAGGATGGAGCTGCGCCAGCTCTCTATGACGTCCATAGCATCTCAGTCCTCACGCAAGACCTGAGTACTTTTTGCTCATCTTGCCCATGATCACCACAGCTAATCCTTCCTGGTTTGGGAGAAATCTACCAATATGGCTACCATTCTACTTGTGGAAGACACAGCTTCCGAGCGTCAGTTGATGACGCAATACCTTCAGGAAGCAGGTCACCTGATTATTGATGCCAGCAACGGCACCGAAGCGCTGAATAAGCTTGAATCCACAACTCCCGCAGTGATCGTGACCGATGTCGTCATGCCGGGAATGAGTGGCCTAGAACTCTGTCGAAATCTCAGGAAAAATCCGTCCACCAAGGACATCCCCATTGTCGCTTGCAGCTCCAAGAACCAAGACCTCGACAAAATGTGGGCCATGAAGCAAGGCGTCAATATTTATATCACCAAGCCCTACACCAAAGAAGACATTGTCAACGCCGTGACGTCCTTGATTGGCCAAACTGCTTAACGCCTGGTCTGAAGACCCCCAGTCACAAACGCTTTACTTCTCCATCTACCTCCCCCTCCTAGAGCAGGAGTCAACCAAGAGTCAGTATCATGACAGGCGCATTACCCGTTCTTCCCACGGCAGCGCTGCCCACCGCCGCAAGCTTGGGTAGCCCGACTCTGAAAAATCTCGGCGATCCCTACATCCGATTCAGGCTCAATGAGCATCTGATCGGAGCCGTGGATACTCGACAAGCCCAAGAGGTGCTGGTTATTGCGCCTCAACAGTTGACCGTCGTTCCGACGATGGCGTCAACCATTATGGGACTGATCAATCACCGCAGCCGTATCTTCTGGGTGATTGATCTGCCTCATCTATTGGGATTAGCACCGCTCGATCCCCGGGCTGCGGAATACCATTTGGCGATTCTCCATGTGGGCCAGGTTCACTTAGGCATCGCTGTTCAACAGATTCAAGGCATCACGCGAATTGTCACAGAAGACATTGCGTCGCCGTTTGAGAGCGATATTCCAGCAGGTTTTGTTCCTTATTTGCAGGGATGTCTGGACTCCGGCTCAGAACAACTTTTAGTGCTGGATGCAGCATCGATCGCCGCCTACAACCCTCATCATTCAAGCCCATAGGGCGGTCCAAACCGTCTGGCTCAGAAGATTCGTGCAGACACAATGCGAGATTGCGAAAGTCTATCGGCGTCTAGGTCTGAGGTTCGGCAAGTCAGCTTCTAAAGGCTCTCAGACTATCAAGGCTCTCAGACTATCGATGTAAATTCCCCAAGGCTCAATCAAGTTTTAGCCTCCCAAGCCTCTCTTTTCTTATCTCCCGTCATCCCTTCATTCTCAAAGTCATGGTCACTTCCAATTCCAGTCGTTCCGAAAACGGTTCAACACCTGAATTACAATCCCTGAGCACCGAGCTGGAAAACGCGGTCATGTCTGCTCCGCCGATCGCAGAGGATGCAGTCTCAGGCAACCTAGCATTGCCTATATTGAGTCCACTAGAAAGCAATGAGTTCAACGCCGTTGCCAGCACCATCCTTCAACAAACGCAGTGGCGTAGTCGCCCCAGCTATCCTGTGGGATTATCTGCGATGTGGAAGACCCTCGGTATCAAATCCAAGGTGATGATCGCAGCGATCGCCCTCAGCGTTATGCCCGCGCTCGGCATTGGCACGATTGCCTATCTCCGAGCGAGTTCCACGGTACAAGCGCAGATTCAAGCTGATAAAGCAAACCGGGCCACAGCCCTGACCCGTCGGCTGCAAATCTACATGGGATTTCGTCTCGCAGAGCTGGAAGACTTAAGCACTCGTCTAATCTTCCGCGATCCCCGCGTCATCGAACAACAAGGCCAGACAGAAATTACCCGACGGCTCAACAAGTTCCTCGCGCGCTCCAGCGTTTATGACAGCCTTGCTTTCTTCGATCTGAACGGCGATGTCATTGTCCAATCGGATGGCTCAAAGCTTCCCAATATTGCCGCTGAAAGCTATTTTCAAACAGCCATTGTCAGCGGCGAGCAGACCTATACGAATCCTCAGGACAATCAGGAAATTGATGAGCCAGCTATCTTTCTAGCTGTACCCATTCGACGGCTCGACAGTGCTGAAATCATTGGTGTTGTTCGTCTCCGCCTCCCCCAACACTCCCTTTTTGCATCGGTTTCAGACATTCAAAGTGACGTTGATGACATCTATGTCATCGACCGCGATGGGAAGTATATTCTCGCGGCTCCCGCTGGGGTTGCTCAGCCTGACAATGGTGATCAATCACCGAATCGCAACCCTGAGCGAAACACTGAGCAGGAGCTGATCGGCGAGAAGCTCAATGATGCTTTTCCTGGTCTATGGAATAGCATTGAAAAGCAGCCTAACAAAACACTGAAAGCACAGGATAGCAAAGGCCAGAGTTGGTTGATTTCCAGCAGTGCTCCTATCGTTGAACAGGGTCTATTGAATCTTCAATGGACGGGCATCATCGAAACGCCAGTCGCAGATGCCTTTCGGGTGCAACGACAACTGCTGCTCACTCTGCTATTGGGTACAGGGGCAACGATTGTCGCCAGCCTTGCCCTAGCCCTATTTCTCTCCAACCAAACCACCCGTCCGTTGCTCAACGCAGCCAAGGCAGTCAAGAAAATTGGTGATGGTGATCTCGAAACTCGCTTAGACGTGCCAGCAGACGGCGATGAACTGGTACAGCTCGGCCAGAATATCAACCTGATGGGAGACCAACTCAAGAGCTTCTTTGAGCAACAGACGATGGAAGCCCAACTGTCTCAGCTCCTCGGCGATCTGGCCCGCGTTCGTGATGAAGCAGAATTGCCCGTCAGACTGGATCAGTTGATGCATGAAGTACAACGCCAAACGGGAAGCGATCGCGTTATCTTCCAACGGACTGAGGGGCCAGAGGGCAGCGGAGTCATTCTGGCAGAAGCCGTCCTCCCCGCTCTACCCCAAACCATGGGTGAAACCATCCATGCGTTATCACAGACAGACCAAGAAACCTACAACAATCAGCAGACCTTAGTTCTTTCACAAATTACCCAAGGGGATGTTGCTCCCGATCAGTTGCAGCAACTACAAGGCTGGGGAGTGAAGTCCATGCTGGCGACCCCCATCTTGCTCAACAATAAGCTCTATGGCATCCTCGCCTTCCATAGCTGTGCCCAAGAACGCTGGTGGACCCCTCAAGATAGCGACTTCATCACCCAGATGGGCTCCCGTTTAGGACTTGCTCTCAGCAGCGTCGATTCATTTCAGCAAGCCCAACACCTGGCCCATAAAGAGCGGAAAGCGAAGGAGAAACTGCAAGCGGAGCTGTTGGGTTTCCTCAACAGTGTGGAGGGTGCCAGCAGCGGCGACTTGACCGTACGTGCCCAAATTACTGCGGATGAAATTGGGATTGTCGCTGACTTCTTCAACGCCATTGTTGAGAGCCTGCGGGACGTGGTCACCGAGGCGAAACAAGCTGCTGACCAGGTCAACAGCTCGGTCACCAGCAGTGGTGAATCCATCGGCAAACTCGCCACTGAAACGCTTCATCAGTCCCATCAAGTCAAAGAGACACTCGTTTCAGTGGAGGTGATGACCACAGCCCTGCACAACGTCGCCAGCAAAGCCCAGGAGGCAGCCAAGACCACGCAGCAAGCTGAGCTAACGGCCCAGGCCGGTGGAAAAGCCATGGACAAAACGGTGGATAGCATTCAGCAGGTGCGCCGGACCGTTGCCGAGACAGCGAAGAAAGTGAAGCGCTTGGGTGAATCCTCTCAACAAATTTCGAAGGTGGTTGAGCTCATTAACCAGATTGCGTTGAAGACGAACCTGCTCGCAGTTAACGCCGGTATTGAGGCGGCCCGTGCCGGAGAAGAAGGACGCGGTTTCGCCGTCGTTGCCGAGGAAGTCGGTGCATTGGCGGCCCAGTCTGCCACTGCCACCAAGGAAATCGAGCAGATCATTACCTCGATTCAGACCGGGACAACGGAAGTGGTCGAGGCCATGGAAAGCAGTACCACCCAGGTTGTTGCAGGGACTCGATCTGTGGAAGAGGCCCAGAGTAGCTTGGCCCAAATCCTAGCAGCCTCCCAACAGGTCAACGAGATCTTCCAGATGATTTCCCAAGAGACGGTGGAGCAGGCCGACACCTCAAGCTTGGTCCAAAACCTGATGAAGCAGATGGCTCAGGTGACCGACACGGCATCTCAGGATTCTGAAGCCGTCTCGAAATTACTGGCAAATACCGTTCAGGTGGCTGAGCAACTCCAGACCACAATGAGCACCTTTAAAGTCGATCGCACCTAGGTTCATCGCTGGTTCATCGACAGGCTTCATCTCTATGGCTGCCTAATTTCACTCCGTAATCGGTATCAATTCCATGTCGCAGGATCAAGAATGGCTGGTGCGCCTTCAATTTTTGGAGGAGGCTCAGGAATACATCAGCACCATGGAGTCATCACTCCTAGGGCTGAGTAGTGAAGGGATTAGCCCGGAAGGATACAACAGCATTTTACGGGCGGCCCATTCCATTAAGGGGGGCTCGGCCCTGATGGGCTTTGCTGAGATGAGCCAGGTAGCCCACCGGCTAGAGGACTTTTTTAAAGTGTTGCGGGCAGGCCATCGCACCGAGGCAGTGGATGCCTCCTTAGAGCAGATTTTTTTCAACGTTCTGGACTGCATGGGCCAGATGTCAGCACTCTATCGGCAACAACAAGCCGTCACACCGGAGTGGTTGGCTGCACACCCGCAGCCTTTTTTAGACACGCTCTATCAACGCTTGGGCGATCCAAGCCCGGAAGATGACATTGCAGATCTCTCTGCAGATGCTGGGGAAGACATGATTAGCATCATGTTCTCCAGTGAGGTGGAGCCTTGCCTCGATCGCATTGCAGAGATTTTGGCAGACCCCACTAGGCCCCTCCTGAAGGAAGAATTCATTCTGGCGGGGGAGGAGATGGCAGGCCTAGGCGAGATGCTGGAGCTGCCAGCCTTTTCAGGACTTTGTTATCAAGTCATAGCAGCGCTAGAGACAGCGGAGGGAGAGAGTTTAGTCGCGATCGCCCAAGCAGCCCTAGACGAACTGCAACGGGTCCAAGCCTTAGTTGTCATGGGAGAACTGGCACTGTTGCCAACCCAACTGAATCTGCCTGTTTCTTCAACAACACACCAGCATCAATCCAACGACCCTCCCGCAACCATCCCAGCAGAGACATCACTGCCGACCACCATTGCCTCAGACATGGCAATCCCAGATATCGGCAACTTTCAGCTGGACTCGGCAGCCCTGGAGCAAATGCGCGATCTCGCCGCCCATATTCCAGAACTGCCTTTCCCAGACGAGCAACCGGTTCTCGACCCCTTCCATGAGCATCCGCCTCTCTCCAGCGCACAATATAGTGCGATCGCCCGAGAGACGGCCATTCTGACTCAATCCACAGATGTTCAGACACCTGAAGATCAAACGAGCCACGACAGCGATACAACGTTGCCCCCTACCGAGGCATTCCAATCAGCGGAGGTTAGGTCTGAGCCCGCAATCACGAGCAATGCAGAGGAAGCCAGATCAACACCACAGCCCGCTCTCTCCTCTAACCCCGCCATCCCCGAGAAAGACCTGACGGATCAGCTCTTTGATCAAGCTCGCTCAAAAGCTTCTTCCCCAGAACCACGCCTCCCTGATGAATCCATCCTGGATGCCATCCCAGCAAGGGGAGCAGAGGTTGAGGACTCAACGGTTCGCGTCTCCGTGAAGCAATTGGAGCGACTCGGCGAACTCTTTGGCGAACTCAACACCGAACGAGGGGGCCTTAGCTTACGTCTTAGCTCCCTCAAAAGCCTTGTCAGCCTCTTGAACAATCGTGTGACATCGCTGAACAATGCCAACGAAAAACTGCGGCAGTCCTACGACAGCAATGCGACGACGCCAGCGAGCAGCTCCGAGGCATCACCGTCCCAGCCTCTCAGCCACCATGATTCCCTGGCTCACCGACTCAGCTATCCCAACAGCCTCAGCCATCCCGTAACGGATGCTGGCCCTTTTAAAACAATCAGCTCAGGCCCTGAGGAGCTTGATGCTGTTAATCAAGAGCCTGTTAATCAAGAATCTGTTAATCAAGAGCCTGTTAATCAAGAACCTATCATCGATCTAGACCCGATCAGCCTTGCCCAGCAATTCGACCTGCTGGAAATGGATCAGTATAGCGACCTGCACCTGATTGCTCAGGAAATCATCGAACGCGTGGTCCAGATCCAAGAGGTCTCCACCGACATCGAATTAGCCTTGGGAGAAACCGAGGGGATCTCCCGTGAGCTGGGGCGCACCGCAAAGCAAATGCAAATCGGCATGACCCAGGTACGCATGCGTCCGCTCTCGGATCTGACCCGCCGCTTTCCCCGGCTGCTTCGTCAGCTCTCCCTCCACCATGGCAAGTTCGTACAGCTCAAAGAACGGGGCACTGGCACGCTGATCGAGCGTTCCATTTTGGAAGCGTTGCAGGACCCTCTCATGCACCTGTTGCGCAACAGCTTTGACCACGGCATCGAGACACCGGACATTCGCCAAGCCTATGGCAAACCCTCTGAGGGCGTCATCGAAATTAGCGCGAGCTATCGTGGCAACCAAACCTTGATTACGATCAGGGATGACGGCGGTGGCATTGACATCGAAAAGATCAAGGCCAAGGTGGTTAACACCATGGGTCTGTCCCTAGCCGAAGTGAATGCTGCCAGCGAACAGGAAATTTTGGACCTCATCTTTGAGCCAGGCTTTAGCACCGCCGATACGGTCACCGACCTATCGGGTCGCGGCGGGGGAATGGATGTCGTGCGTAGCAATCTAGAGGCGATTCAAGGCAGCGTCCAAGTTGAAACAGAGCCCGGTCAGGGAACAACCTTCACATTGACCGTGCCCCTCTCACTTTCAGTAACGCGAGTCCTTGTGGTGGAATGCCAAGGTCTCTTTTTGGCCTTCCCCACCAGCCTGGTCGAAGAAATGCTCTTGCTCAATCGTGGGCAGGTGAGGACGGTGGCAGAGCGCGAAATCATCGAATGGCAGGGTTACACCGTACCGCTGTTGCGCCTAGAGCAATGGCTCAACTTCAATCGCCCGCCAACCAAACTCGAAACAGAGAGTACTCCCATCATCGATGAAGCAGGGGCACTGTTGGTCAGCCAAGGTGACACGCCCTACGCCATCCATTGCGATCGCTACTGGGGTGAACAGGAGGTCACCACTCGCCTCGTGGAAGGGTCGATTCCCTTACCCCAAGGCTTCTCCGGCTGCGTGGTGCTGGGCGATGGGCGCGTGGTTCCTCTGGCAGAAACCGAGTCACTCCTCGACTGGATTTTGACCCAACAGCAACGCGCAGCCCAGGCAGGCAGCCCAGAAACGCAGCCAAACAATCAGACCAAAAATCAGCCAGAAAACCAACCCCCCTTCGATCCAGAGACAACGCTGTCGTTGCCAGCCCAAGCCTTCGAGGACAAGCCCACAGTGATGATCGTGGATGACTCCATCAACGTCCGTCGCTTCCTCGCCATTACCTTAGAAAAAGCAGGTTACCGGGTCGAGCAAGCCAAGGACGGACAGGATGCGCTGGACAAACTGCAGGAAGGTATCCCAGTTGATGCAGTCATTAGCGATGTAGAAATGCCTCGCATGGATGGCTTCCGTTTCCTCGCTCGCCTTCGCAGCGTCGAGGCTCGAAAACAGACACCGATCATCATGCTCACATCCCGCAGTGGCAACAAGCATCGTCGCTTGGCCAACCAACTGGGCGCATCGGATTACTTCTCTAAACCGTTTAAGCAGAATGAGCTGTTGAGCCGTTTGTCAGAACTCATTCAACCGAGGCTCGACGCGGAACTGACGGGGATCTAAGGGGATTCCAGTTAGCCTTCACCTCACCGATATCCATCCTTTCTCTATCCACGATCTAGACCATGGCAACTCGTTCTTCTCCGAGACTCAGCCGATTGCGCGATCGCGCAGTCGTCATCCAGCGGCAATTGATCAGCTTTTCCATTCATCAGACGGGCTTTTTGCTCCCCTTGGAATGGGTCTACCGGGCCGTTGTCTTTGCGCCTGAACATGTGCGAGCGGGACAGGTGCACTTTGCCGATGGCAGCTTGCCGTTGATCGACGGGAAGCACAGTCTCTTTGGGGCTGAAACATCGGAGCATCATCACCCAGGAACACTTGCCTCGAAACAGTTTGGCAGCGAGCAGCAGCGTAGCAAAGCGATCGCAGGCTTGATCTTGCAACAGCCCGGCAATGACCCGCAGTGGGTTCTCCCCATTGAAGCAGCGCCAACACTCTGCCGCATCCCGGACGATTGCTTTGTGCCCATGCCTCGCACCTATACCGTCCAGTGCGTGAAGGAAATGACAGACCATAGCGGTGACTACCCGCTGCACTTCTTGCTCGATCCCCTACAACTCATGAACGAAGCCGTGCCTGTGGCCTCGGACTTTACTCCAGCCCCGGTTGCGGCTGCCGTCGCATCTGTCGCTCCGCCTGCTTCTCCGCTCGCACATAGCGATAACGCAGCACCAACCCCAGTGTCACTTGCTTCATCACCCAGTACAGAACTGCAATGATGATAAACGTCAGAAAAATAACAAATGCCGGGCGTTTGGTCGTGAGGGTATCCAGAACTCGAAGGGCGATCGCCGACGGATCCTGCACCAGATCCCAACTATTCAACCGATCAAAACGACCCAGAAAAATGCCAATGGCACAGAGAGCATGGGTAATGAGTTCAACGACATTCACCCAGCGTTTTGCTCCGTTGCGCGCCAGATAATGTCCCTGATTGATCAGCGAAATGACATAGGCCTGAAAGCCACCCACAATCGCGACACAATGCAGCGGAATCACGAAGAGAATAATCGCCCAGGCTGAGTAGGGCAGCCGCGCTGCTCGCACCGAGTGGATAATGTCCGTCAGTAGGTAGGGTGCGTTGGGCAAAAACGCCATGTAGACCAAAAAGCCTAACCACCATAACGGCGATCGACGATGGGTTACTCCCTCCCGCCCCGGACGACGAAAAAGCCAAACACTAATCAAAAGCGGAATCGCGGCCAGACAGAGGTTCCAGGCAATCCAACTACTCTCGGGAAACGCACAGAGTGGCGGAAAAAATTTGCAGGAAGATTTCTCGACAAAGGCTCTCAGGCCAGCGGCACTGACCGCAAGAACGGGTGCCGTCCCGAAGGAAACCGTAAAGGAAGCAAGGGGCAAAAACATGGAATCTATAGGGGGTTAGGGCTGGGGATAGACGCCCCGAAGACCGTCTACACTACCCTGCCTCAAAATTTCGGAAATGCCCCCTAGGATTTTTCTGAATCTGATCCGGAGTTTGCGCCGGTAGTTCCCCCAGGCTGAGGTGCCCCCGTCGGCAAGGAACATTGATGAGCCCAGAGAGACTTGGCCGTTTTGAGCGCGACGATCGCCTCGTCCATCGAATCGACACACATCGGAATTTTCATGTCTTCAGGGCTCGCCATCTGGGGTGAGGATGACAGCATGGCATCGTCTGCCCAATCGATCAGATCTCGCCACATGCGGCCCACCAAGATCAGGGGCTTATCGTAGAGCTGACGCACCTGCAACAGCTGCCACACCAGCGTCATCTCTAGCAACGTCCCCACGCCACCGGGCACCACGACAAAGGCATTGGAGAGCCGCACAAAATGGTGGAGTCGTGAGAAGAAGGTCCGGTGGGTAAAGAGCTGCTCCACAAAGGGATTGGCATTTTGCTCAAAATCTAAATGGACCCGTAGACCAATGGAGTCGGTCTGATTATGGGGGTCTGCTTCAACGCTCCCCTCGTTGGCCGCCTGCATCAGGCCCGGTCCGCCCCCGGTGACGATGTCGCATCCCATGTGGGTCAACTCACTGGCAAGATGTTTGACATCCTGGTAGAGCGGGTCGGTGGGTTGCAGTCGGGCCGAGCCAAAAATCGTGGTGCGGTAGCGATCGCACGACGGCGGCGGAATCTCGCTCAAGCGATTGACCACATCCCACAATTCGAGAATGGACTCCTCGATCACTTGGAAGGTCGGTTCTGGTGTTGGAGGTCCCTGGGCTGAAAAATCTGGTCTTTTCACGGGCGTTGCCTTGGGTTGAGCCTATTCGTCAGCCGGATGACTGAGCTGTCTTACCTTTGCCACGCTTCACTTCGCCATGCTTCACTGCGCCACGCTTCACTGCGCCACGCTTGACTTCGCCACGATGGGACGATGAGGGGGCGACGATGATGATGGGCGACGGTAAGGGGGCGACGATGATGGCAGGACTGTTTCGCTATCATTTCTATGGAAACGTGCTGCGATCGCTGCTGTCTGGGTTTACGACGGTCCTGTGATGAAGGTTCACGATTCATGATTTTTTGATGATGATTGGGACAGAGGGGCAGTCAAACGTAGAGTCCCGCGAGATATTAGTAGAAGTACGGGATCAAACATCCCTCTCATTCCTTGGGGTAAGGGTAGCCACTGTTGGACATCCCAACCTCAACCGTCGTCGAGTCATCAGGGCAGTCATGAAACGCATTTTTCTCTGTTCCGTTCCTTTGGTTCTGGGTTCACTCGGGCTGGCGCTGAGCCTAGGCTCCCCTAGCCAAGCGGCTAACCAAAATTCAGAACTTTGCAATCGCGATCGCTACCTAGAGCGCAACGTCGATGGCAATCCTCAGGCCTATCGTTATGCCTGTCGTCACGATGCCCAGAGCCCGGAGGGGGTCGCGATCGCCAACGACACCTATCGCGCCGCCTACGTCGATGGCAAACGCTGGCAGCACCAGGATCAAGTCAAAAAGGGCAACACCACGCTGCGCTACTACTACGGTCAGATCAGTGCCGACAACAAGAGCTGGCAGTGGGAAGAATTTGAGCGGTTTGACACGGGCAACTATGACACAGAAGCCCCGATCAAAGTCAGACAGTACGCCCAGCGCTCCGCCAACGGTGCGTGGCAGAACGAATACCAGTGGCGCAATCAACCCAACGGTCCACTGCACACCTGCTACTCTCACTCTGCCCTGTCTCCCAACCATGGACGGCGTACCCCTGTCCATACTTGCACCATCAACAATCGTCCTGCCGGGGGGAACGAGGCACCGATTCAAATGCGTAATCCCAAGTTTCGTCAGCATGAGGGCTGGGAATAGGAAGTCCCTTGCATCACTTCGGTCAAACCTTGTTCGCAGGCAAATATCCCAGGTGATGCTGAATCCCCCATAGTTCTCCCCCATCGCAATCCGATTCGAATCCCAGTGCTCAAGCAAGACAGCGATCCCACATCTTGCTTGAGCACTGGGATTTTTAGTGGAAGCCGTTGGTCGAGGTGGCGCCACTCACCTAAGCATTCACTCACCTAAGCATTCACTCACAGGCAAATTCACTCACCTAACCATTCACTCAGGCAACTCGGTCAAGCCTCTGTCCCAGTGAAGCAAGCGGTCAGATTTGTCATCCTTTGGACAGCCCTGCTTTCGTTCCCAATCATCAGTGATCAGAGGACTTTTATCAGAGCACTGTTAGCTCCCATGAGTCCTGGGTCAGATTTGGGTCAAGGGTAATGTTCGGCAAAAAGCGATCGCCTGCGTTAGAATCTGTCCAATAAGCTGACATCATTTGTTGGCCCGGACAAAACTTTAATTGATCGAAGGGACAGAGGAAGGCTTGAAACAGCCAAATTCCCTTACCTTGCACCGTCATTTTTCAGGAGAGATCTACCCTATGGCACTCTACGCTGAGTTGCATCGCCATCTAGGCGGTTCCGTTGTACCTAGAATTTTGTGGCGCTATTTCCAGAAAAATGAGCCGGAACAGCGTCAGCAATTCTCTGACTACGCCGACTTCGAAGACTTTTATACGCGCCCGCGCAACACCCTAGACGAGTACCTAGAGCTGCATACGATTGTCGAGAAAGTACAGACCGCAGAGAGCCTGGCCTACTTCATCTATCGCTTGCTGCGCGGGGCCTACGTCTTTGAAAACCTCGCCTACCTGGAACTGCGCTATACCCCCTACCTGCGCACGCCGGAGCATTTGAGCCAAACCCAGCGCATCGATGCCACCGCCGAAATTATTGAGGTCGTGGGCAAAGCCAGCCAATCGACGATGTACCCCATCGTCAATAGCCAAATTCTTTGTATGCACTCCCGATTGCCCTATGAGGTCAATCGGGCGATCGTCGATTTGGCAAGCCAGTTTCCCCAATACGTCTGTGCTGTGGACGTTGCTGGCGGCGATGGCCACTACAACACCGGAGAATTAATTCAGCTTTACCAGTACGCCCAGTCCAAGGGAATCCACACCACGGGGCACTTGTTTGAAACCGAAGCGGGATGCCATCCTGAGCTGCTACCGCACCTGGAGCGCATCGGCCACGGCATCCAGATTCCGCTCAAGCATCCCGAACTCCTCCGAGGCGTCGCTGCCCGGGGACAGTGCCTAGAGGTCTGTCCGACAACCTACCTAAAAACCGGCACGCTCGATGATATTCAGCAGCTCAAAGTCGTGTTCGATCGCTGCTTCGAGGCTGGGGTCGATATCGCCATTTGTACCGACAACGCCGGACTACACAACGTACGCCTCCCCTTCGAATACGAGAACCTGCTGACCCACAACATCATCAACTTTGAGCAGCTACGCGCCTGCCAGGATGCCGCCTTTAAACATGCCTTTGCCTGGAAACACAGCCAGCGTCCCGAAAGCATCCTCAATGGCATCCTGCATCCTGAACTTGATCCTAAGCCTGTGGTCGGTGCTAGCGTTCACTAGATCCGATCCATCACCTGAGTGACAACAGAATGTGCGGTCGGTACACATTAACGCAAAGCGGTGAGGCGATCGCCCAAGCCTTTGGCCTCGCCGAGATTCCGGATCTGGCTCCACGCCATAACATTGCCCCGAGCCAAAACGTTGCGGTGGTTGGCCGGGCCAATGCCCAAAGCCCTCGGCAGCTCAAGTTGTTTCGTTGGGGGCTGATTCCCCACTGGGCCAAGGATCAGACCATCGGCAGTCGTCTGATCAACGCTCGCGCCGAAACCGTTGCAGACAAACCAGCCTTTCGCGAAGCCGTTCGGCATCGGCGTTGCTTGGTCGTTGCGGATGGCTTCTATGAATGGCAGTCTCCACATCGCTCAGAGGCAAATGCTTCGCAGTCCCATGCCTCTACAACGGCCAACGCTCGCAAGCTCCCCGCCAAACAGCCCTATTACTTTCGTCACATCACTGGACAACCCATGGGCTTCGCGGGGCTATGGGAGAGTTGGATATCACCCCAAGGGGAGAAAATTCGCTCCTGTACGATCTTGACGACCACTGCCAACGAGGTGTTGCAACCCATCCACCAGCGAATGCCAGTGATTTTGCAGCCCAAAGATTACGATCGCTGGCTGGAACCCGGTTCAGTATTTATCCAAGATTTACGATCGCTTCTCATGCCCAGCGATCCCAAACGGATGGAGCGCTACCCCGTTAGTCCTCGCGTCAATCGACCTAGCTATGACCAAAACGACTGTATCCAACCCATGACCGCCAAGGGTCTCAATGGAGAGCAAAAATAGCGTTCACCAAAGAAAATTTCCGGCAAGTTTTACAACATTCCTTCACAGAACTGAGTATGATGAGGGCATCCGCCCACATGGGTCAGAACAGCGCTCCTCCATGACTTTGCGCTGTTTCTCCAGGTGCATTTTCCCGGTGCATTGGGGTTGACGCACACAGGGTTTGAGTCAGGTCGCATAGGCGAAGGAAGATTGATGATACCGTCTTGGCTACTTGATGAAGTCTCTCAAAAACTCAGCCAGAATCCCGAGCATCTTCGTATTCACAAACTTGCTTTTGCGGTTTGTGCCAATCGCTGGGAAGCTAATGCTGAAGCGATCGCCCAGTATCAACTCCGGGATCTACTACACCAGCTACAGCTAACCCACCCCACCCGCGACGACCTTGCAACAGGACTCAAAAATTTGGCCGTGCGCCTGAGTCGCCCTAAGGAATACGCAACCGTTTGTCGAGCATTGTGGTCTGAGATGGCCCCTCTGTATCAGCAACCCGCACCGAACCCCGCCATGGAAATGACCAGCATTATGGAGGATGCTGGAGAAGACACAGGCCCGTTGGTGCAGTCTCCCTACGAGGCGATCGCCAACCAACTCACCCAATCCCCCAACGCCATTCGGATCAAAAAATTGCTCTACGGTGTATGTAGTGGCAGTTGGGAAAATGATCCGCAAGTCCTGGCCTATTTCAAGTTACCCAGCCTGGTGCAGCAACTGCATCAGCTTGCTCCCAATCTTGAGCATGTCTCCAGCCGACTTAATCGGGTCGTTGCTAGTTTGAATCGGCGTACCGAATATAGCCAAGTCGCTCAAAATATTACAGAGGCGATGCGATCGCTGTATGACATCGAGCATCCCGAAGACACAGGCCCCCTATCTGGCCCAATTTTTCAATATGAGGAGACCGACGCGGATGCTCAGCTCGCAGCGCTAGACAGCGATGAACTCATGCCGACCGCAGTCGGTGCTCCCCCAGCCTTCGGCGATTATGGTCTATCCCGCAAAATCTGTGCTGTACCGGCCGACAGCGGAATCGGAGCTCACGAAGCAGCAGGTTATTATGAGGCGGCGGAGTCTTACGAGGCGGCGTGTTATCCCACAGCGGTCAGTTATCACGAACCAACAGCCCTATCCCATGGCTACGATGCTTATGGTGATGGCGCTGCGGATTATCATGCCCCCAACGACCCAGCGATCAACGGGAACGCCATCGACGAGGCCAGGGTAGGAGCAACAGCAACTCGCGAAGAGATCAGCGAAGCGCCGCGCGATCGCAGCGATCTGTCTGACCTCCGCGTTGAAATTATGCAGTACACCAACCCGCTGCGGGCCAAGATGTTGCTGTTCTCCAATCTGCATCATCCCTTTGAATTCAATTCACCGGACTGGTCCAAGATTCGTGCCCAAACCATCGGTGACTTGCTCACACAACTTTTTGAGCAACATGCCACATTTGAAAGTGCAGAGCAAACATTGCAGAAGACGGCGCAACAGATGACGCAGCCGGATGATTATGAGCAAGCGGCTGGGGCGATCGCACGGGCCATCCAGCCCTATTACTAGCCTTCCCATGATGGGCAAATCATTTCATTAACCACTTCAGGTTTTATTCTTTCAAACTTCCATGAACACCCAAGAGCTGTTGCGCAAGTACGAATCCGGCCACACCGATTTTAAGGGTGCTTCTCTTCGGGGCATAGACCTGGTGGAAGCGGATCTGATTGACATCAACTTCTCCAATGCTGAAATCAGCAACGCCAACTTCATGCTGGCCTTCATGAATCGGGTCAACTTCACCGCCGCCAACCTGACCAATACACGCTTCAGTGGCG
Source organism: uncultured Pseudanabaenaceae cyanobacterium (assembly GCA_938017515.1). Taxonomy (GTDB): domain Bacteria; phylum Cyanobacteriota; class Cyanobacteriia; order PCC-9006; family JAAUQQ01; genus JAAUOP01. The sequence continues at coordinate 8,698 of CALIJJ010000072.1, read as the reverse complement.
CTAATCTCAACCAGGCTCGGTTCGTCCGCAGCATCCTCAGCAATGCGGACCTCCATGGGGCCAGCCTTCAGGGTGCAGACCTGCGCGGCGCCAACATTACCCTGGCCAATTTGTTGGATACCAACCTAATCGACAGCGATCTGCGCAATGCCAACTTGAGCGGCGCCAACCTTTCTGGCGCTTGCCTGCGCGGAGCTAACCTGCGCGAGGAAAAACGCAACCAAAGCGCAAATCTACGCGGGGCCAATCTCTATCAAACCGACCTCCGTGGCGCGAATCTATCCGGAGCCGATCTGTCCCGCTGCAATCTGAGTCAGGCCAACTTGCAGGATGCGACCCTGCGGGGCGTTGATTTGCGAGGGGCCAATTTGCGAGGGGCCAATTTGCAGGGAGCAGCACTCAGCGATGCAAACTTGAGCGGCGCTGAATTGGGCGATGCAAACTTGAGTGGCGCTCGGCTGGAACGTGCCGACCTCAGCGAGGTGAAGGCTGACGGCACCCAGTTGGAGCGGACGATTTTGACCGAGGCGAAGCTCGTGCGAGCCACACTCATCGAAGCCAATCTTACGAAGGCTAAGCTTAATCGTTCGGACTTAAGCCGCGCGAATCTCAAGGGTGCCACCCTAACAGAGGCAATGCTATCTGAAGCGTACTGCGCCCGTAGCAATCTGAGTCACAGTGACCTGGGACAGGCAATCTTGATTCGTGCAGAACTCAGCAGTGCGAATTTAACAGGGGCTAATCTTGTGGGAGCAACTATGCCCGATGGAACACTATATAACTAGGCCATCAGAATAGCGAGGCCATGGGATTTCATCAATCTTGCTCTTGGTGTGCTCGCTTCATTTCCTCCAGCATGCCACTCTCGGCAGCAAGTTTGGGAAACGCCAACAGGAAAAAGCCCATCCAAGTGAGCATCGGCACCGCGACCAGACCCGTGACCCAGTAGCGATGTAGCACCAACCAGCTGAGGGCGATCGCCCCAAAGCCAGTACTCAAAATACTCCAAGGCTGACACCACCAAGGCTTATAGGTCCAAACACTAATCTTGTCAGAAGCAGCCGTCTCTTGGGATTTAGGCTCTCCCGCAGCGTGGCTTGAAGAGGGATCTGAAGTATGGTCTGACGCAGAGGGTGATGGCAAGGCACTAGGCTCCTGAAACACACGGTCGTTGGGCATAGCTACAGGCTAGTACAGCGCTGCACGATATCAAATTTTCGCTGCTGCCGACCCCAGCGGAAGATAATGCCAGACGCAATCATGATAAGCATAGTAAGCGTTCTTCTGAGACAGAGGCCAGCATCGTTTCAACTTGTTCCGTCGTCAAAGGTCTAGAGAACCAATATCCCTGGCCAAACTCACACCCCAACGCTGTCAACAACTGCTGTTGCTGATTCGTTTCAATGCCTTCTGCCACCACATTCATGCCCAACGCATGGGCAATATTGACGGTCGCCTTAATAATTTCCAGATTACTGCTAGACGCAAGTTCAGATCCGTCTCCTTCATCGAGCCACTGCACAAAGGAACGATCCATCTTGAGCGTATCCACAGGAAAACGATGGAGATAGCCCAGGGAAGAATAGCCGGTGCCAAAATCATCAATCGCTAGCTGAATCTGCCGAGCTTTCAGCGCGGCCAAAATCTGGGTGGCATGCTCGGCATTATCCATCACTGCACTTTCAGTAATCTCTAGCTTTAGGAAGCGGCCATCAACACCAGAAGCTGACAAAATTTGATCGATGGTCTCAATTAGATCTGACTGCGCAAACTGCTTCGTGGAAAGGTTCACACTGATATTGAGAGGAAAGCAACGTTGCCACCGTTTCAACTGAAAACAAGCTTCCCGCAGGACCCACATCCCCAGGGGGATAATCAAGCCTGTGGCTTCAGCAACGGGAATAAATTCTGCGGGAGAAATCCACCCGCGCTCAGGATGATTCCAGCGCACCAAGGCCTCAAATCCAATAATCTGCTCTGATCCCAAGAGAACGATGGGTTGATAGTTCAGCGAGAGTTGATGCTCCGCGAGGGCTCGACGCAGGTCACTCTCAAGCTGCAGCGACAAAACCGCCTGCTCACGCATCTTGGCATGGAAAATTTGATAGATATCACGGTGAGTGGCCTGGACCTGGAAGAGTGCCGTGTCAGCATCACGAAGTACGTGCTCTGGCTGCTCGTACTGTGCATGGCCGAGAGCGATCCCTGCACTAATGCCAATGATCACTTCGTGCTGCTCAAAGATCAGAGGTGCTAGCATTGCCTGCCGCAGGGCATTAACAAGCATTGTTACCTCAGGTACGGAATAGACAGATTCCATCAAAATTGCAAATTCCTCACCACTCCAGCGAGTCAGCAAACAGCCATGGGCGAGACAGACTTGTTCAAAACGCTGGGCGATCGCCAACAATAGCTGATCACCCACATCGTGGCCAAAAGAATCATTGATGAGTTTGAATCGGTTGCAGGATAACAAAAGCACAGCAAAAGAAAGCTCAGGCTGACTTGCAGGGCTATTGTGCGGATCATGCGGTGAATCAATGTTCGCTTGGGATGCCCGTACATCAATCGCACCACCACCCCCATCATCCAGCAGTGCACTCTCCTGCGACTGCGACACATGATTGCTCTGGGCCTCAGCAATGCATTGTTCGACCTGCTTCATCAACCAAACTCGGTTAGGCAGCCCCGTTAAGACATCATGATTAGCAAGGTGAAAGAGCTGATTTTGAACTTCGCGCCGTCGCGCCATTTCCTCCTCTAACACTTCCGTTCGTTCTTGGACACGCAGCTCCAAGGACTGATTCATCCGCTGGAGTTGCAGCTGCGTAGACCGCAAGGCTAGCTGGGTTTCAATCCGCACTAGCACTTCCGTGACTTCAAAGGGCTTCGTAATATAATCGACCCCACCCACCTGAAAGGCTTTCACCTTATCGATTGCCTCATCCAAAGCACTAATAAAAATAATTGGAATCTCTGCGGTAGAGACATCTTGCTTCAACGCCTCACAAACCTCATAGCCTGTCATATCCGGCATATTAATATCCAGCAAAATCAAGTCAGGCTTGGATGCTTTCACCCCCATCAATGCAGTCATTCCATTGATTGCCCGTCTTACATCATACTTCTCACCCTTTAGTATCGACGTCAGGAGACGCAAATTATTTGGCGTATCATCAACCAAAAGAATATTTGCTTTTTCAGCTACAGGCGTCGAAGACATAACGTTCCAAAACGAGAGAACAGAGCAAAGAGATTATCAACAGAGACAAGTCATGAATGGTCTATTCATTGACTAAAAGGGGCTGTATGTATGGCAATTACATCAAAACGAAAGGCCACCAGAAGTTCATTGAGGCTCTTCGCAAGAGCAGGATGCTCGGGTTGAATTCCTTTGATCAATGCTTGCATCGCTTGCTCATCTAATTGGGTGGCAGCTTGATTCAATTGAGAGACCCATAACTGAGGCACGCTTTTCAACAGAGAATCTAAATCAGCATTCTGAGATGGTTTAGGCGAGGCAACGTCCTCATCCATCACTGCCTCATCATTCCCCACCGTCGTATTTATATAGACATACTTTAAATCAAGAAACTGACTAAGCTTGTCAAAAATTTCATTTTCCTGAAAGGGTTTACAGACATAATCATCACAACCTGCTGCCAACATTTTTGCATGCTGGTCATCAAAGGCAGACGCCGTTAGTGCAACAATAAATGTTTGATGATTACAGTTTTTTTCCAGGTTTCGAATCTGTTGGGTTGCCTCAAAGCCATCAACAATTGGCATTTGCATATCCATCCAGATAAAGTTAGGCTGCCATGCTTCCCATATAGAAATAGCCTCCAGACCATCTTTGGCCTGCTTCACCTCAAGCTCTAGGAGTGCCATCAACTGTTGTAAAAGCCGACGATTTTGTGGAATATCATCAGCAATTAAGATACGCCCCTTCGGAGAATTCGGTGCAAGGCCCATGACACATCGTTGGTCATCACTCCTGGGATCACCAGCATCAACCTTATCAACCTGAATCATAAAACTAAATTCACTTCCCTGTCCGAGCTGGCTCTCAACAACGAGGTCACCTCCCATCAATTGGACATACTTACGACTAATAGATAATCCCAGCCCTGTCCCATCTTGGGATTTTCGACCTGCACTGGTTTGAGCAAACGCATTGAATATTTCCTCTATCTGAGACGCTGGAATTCCAATCCCCGTATCTCTAACGGTAAACCTCAATTGAGAGAGGAGACGAGGCTCTTTCTCCGAGCTTTCATCAATGGAGGAGCATAGAGAATTTGCATCGACAAGAAGCGTAATACTCCCTTCCTCTGTAAATTTAATGGCATTACCAATCAAATTAATCAAAACCTGTCTTAGCTTACCTTCATCAGCACGAATAAACTGAGGAATCTCTGATTGATAAACGATTTTCAATTCCAAATTTTTATCTTTAGCTTTCACAGAAAGCATATTTTTAATAGAAGATATTAATACAGGAAAATCAAACGAGTTTTTATCTAGAGAAAGATGACCAGATTCAATTTTTGACATTTCTAATACATCATTAATAAGGAATAGTAGGTGCTCTCCACTTTGATTAATGATTGTCAGCTTCTCATACTGTTCTGATTCAGGTTCAATATCCCGAGTCATAAGCTGACTAAATCCCAAAATGGCATTCAAGGGAGTTCGCAATTCATGGCTCATGCTTGCTAAGAATTCACTTTTTGCACGACTTGCCGCAAGCGCACCATCTCGTGCAGCAGCCAGACCTTGAAGATTTTTCTGGAGCTGATTAGCCATTTGCTCAAAAGCTCGTTCTAACTGGCTAATTTCATCATTGTGATTCGAGCTAAAACGCTGAGAAAAATCCCCCAATGCCAATGCCTTAGCACACTCACTGAGATTCGATAGTGGACGACGAACTTGGCGTTCAAACAACAAAATAGTCAGCAATGCTAAAAGAAGGCTCAGCAACATAGAACTCAGCAAGGTATGGATTGCCATCTCTCGCACATCATGCTGAATATTCTCATCTGAATACCCCAGCCAGACCTCTCCCAGAGGGGTATCAAAGGAGGTCACTGGCTTGCGGACCTGACCCACGGCATACTGTTGATGCAAATGAGTAATCACAGCATGACTCATGTGATAATTTTCAGCTTGCTGTCGAGCAACCTGTTGAATTCGCTCATCGCTTTGATTCAGATAGCGAGTAAGCGGTTTACCGTTGATATCAACAACGACAGCGTAGAGAATGTCATCATCTTCGCTTGCGTGACGGGACAGTGTTTCCAAATAGAGAAAATTATGGCTAAGGATAGCTTCAGGGACCACTTCGCTGATGAGCGTTGCCTGAGCATCAACCCGATGCTCTAAAGCACGGTGCTGTGTCGCAGAAATCCGTCTAATTTGGACAAGGCCCAGGATCATCTCAGTCAACAGCATAAAACTTGTAATAATGCTGAGGTAGCGAAGCGCAAGGCTATTCTTAAATTTGCTTCGAATCTGCTGCATCAGCCTTGGCCTCCCAACTTCTTAAGCGCAAGGTCTCAATGAGCTCATCCAGCTTGGAATAATCCACTGCAGTCGTAAATCCCTTGGCACGCAGGGCTGTAAGCGCAGGATGATTGGGGGGGATCTCTAGGAGGGCTCGCTCAACGGCAGTCATCAGTTCTGGATGGGTCGTCGATAGTGCTGCAACGGGCCATTCAGGATAGAGCTCTGTCGTATGAGGATAGAAAAAATCATCCGTTGAAGCATCAATAATTTTGATCTCATCTAGATTTCCAATGAGACCTTTATCTTGCATTTTTTCGAGTTGCCCTGTCCGAATAAACCCGACGTCAATCGAACCGTTTAGAACAGCCAGTACAATATTGTCCTGAGAACGATTCTCTTCAAAACTAGAAAAATCGATAAAAGGATTGATACCGTTTTTCCTTAGGTGATAAATCTGAAACACACACCCCGCTGCTGCCGTCTGAAATGCAACACAGGATGCCCGTTTTCCACGCAAATCTTCTAAAGACTCAATCCCACTGTTGCCATGGGCAATGATGAGACCACTAAATTGTGTCCCTGTTTGAGGACGAACATGAGTCACCAAAAAGCGTGTTTGATGAAGCCGTCGAATTTGAGTCGCTGCTAAAGGATTATTAGTAGTGAAGTCGAGATTGCCCTGAGCAACCTCTGTAAACTGACTCTCCTGTGAGAGAGGGACAAGCTGGAAAGATCGACCTATTTTTGCAGAGAGGTAGTCTAGCAAAGGCTTGTATCGTTCATTGACGGAGCCGGCACTGTCAATCGCGAGCACACCAAAGCGCACGGTCTCTCCACTCGTTTTGAGTTCGGATGCTTGCGGTGCTGCGATCGCTCCCCTCTCTTCAGCAGCATCAAGCTGCACCTGACGCGATCCGCAGGCTGCGAGCAAGCTTAAGCACAGGCCAATCGAAATTTTTCTCCAATTCTGTCTCAAAAGCATAGAGTTTAGGTCTCAACGATAGATCAGAGTCCTCAGTAACGCATTCGGATCATTCTTCAGAGGAATTAGATTGAAGCTCTACAAATATCCCCTTGACCAGACTCCATCAATACAGTTCCACTCCTATGATTGACAGAAAAAAAGGAAAATAAATCAGTTATTATAACTAATCCAATCTAGATATTTTGGCCTATTTTTTGCATGCTTAAATCTCAATTAAATTCTAAAAAATAATTTCATAACTATCAATATTTTCAAGGATTTTTTGAAATTAAAAGAACCGAATTACTGCGGATATTCACAATCAAAATATCAGTAGAATTATCAATACAGAGCCTACGCAAACCAAGCAAGCCTTCTACTCGTTCAGACCTCCCGAATCAACTCCCCAATTCCACGACGTATGGATGCGACAAGCACGCAGATAATTACGGAGACACACTTCCGTAAAATCGTGCAGGCATCGGAGCTAGCTAAATATACAGAGGGCATCTCTATCAGACCCAGCGACAAGCCAACAGAAGCGGCCAATCACCTCCGATCTCACCGGAGATTGTCGAGACAGGGGTCGCTCAAAGCCGCTTTGTCACTTTCAAGCTATTACCATGGCTGAGGCTGCTCTAGCTTCAAAGCATCGTAGCCTTGTGCCCCAAAGCTTCGGCCTCCCATCAATCTCACTAGCGCAGCCCATGCTGCCCCAAAGGAATAGGTCGTGCAACAGCATAGCCTTGGATAAAATCGACGCCGATCTGTCCAAGGGCAGCCTGAATTGTTGTACTTTCAACAGATTCTGCAATCGTTTTTAAGCCCATCACATGGCCAATATGATTGATTGATTCGACAATCGCGCAAGCGGTGGAATCATGATCAAGATCGATAACAAAGTGACCATCAATCTTGAGATAGTCAATGGGTAGTGCTTTGAGATATCCAAAGGACGACATACCACTCCCAAAGTCATCAAGGGCAAACCGAAAACCCAGCTGCTTGAGTTCGCGAATAAAATCAAGGGCGAGGTTGAGGTTCGCGATCGCGGCTGTCTCCGTAACCTCAAAGCAAATGGTCTGAGGATCAATGGGGAAAACCGCCATTTGTTCCTTCAAAAAGGCCAAGAATTCCTGATCACCAATGCTCGCTCCCGATAGATTGATCATGTAAGACTGCGCAGTCTGAGCTTGGGGAGTTGCCAGAAAAGTGCGAATCACCCACTGATCGATCTCGTTCATGAGATTGTAACGTTCAGCAGCAGGAATAAATGCGCCAGGCGCAATCAAGCTTCCGTCTTCATCGAGCATGCGCAATAGGATTTCGGCATGGGGCTTTTTGTCGGCATCATTGACCGGGGCGATCGCCTGCTCATACAAACAAAATCGGCTCTCCTCCAGCGCCTGCTTAATCCTCAGACTCCACTGCTGCTGGCCACGCTGCTTGATAATCTCAGCATCATTCGCTTCGTAGACCTGAAGACGATTACGCCCACGCGACTTGGCCGTATAGCAAGCCGCATCAGCGGCATTCATGGTTGCAATAACATCTACACTATTTTGGTCAATCGTCACTAATCCGATGCTGGCCCCAATGCGAAAGGTCATCGCATCCCAAATAAACTGAAAATCTTGAATAGCTGCTCGAATCTTATCAGCAATAACTGTGGCTTGCCCCTGGGAACATTGATGCAGCAAGAGACCAAATTCATCACCGCCCAAACGGGCGAGAATGTCAGTGTTGCGGACCTGACGATTCAATAGCGCTGAGACTTGTCGAAGCAGCTCATCTCCAGCCGTATGCCCACAGGTATCATTCACCACTTTGAATTGATCGAGGTCAAGATAGCAAAGCACATGCTGCTGACCATTCTGGGTTGTGGCGATCGCATCATCCAGGCTCTGCTCAAAGCAGCGGCGATTGACCAAGCCCGTCATTGCATCATGTCCAGCTTGCCAAGAAAGCTGTTGGGCAATTTGCCGCGAGTGGGTGACGTCACGGAATACCATGACCGTCCCCATCATGTCACCGTTACGGTTGCGCAGGGGAGCTGCTGAATCATCGATGCCGTATTCAACACCATTGCGAGCGATGAGAACGGTATGGTTAGCAAGACCACTGATTTGACCACTGCTCAGCACCCGTTCTACAGGATTTTCCACATTTTCCCGAGTCGTTTCGTGGAGTATGACGAAGATTTCGGAGAGAGGACGGCTCACGGCC
>CALIJJ010000071.1 GCA_938017515.1 uncultured Pseudanabaenaceae cyanobacterium | reverse complement strand
GATGCAGAGGTGCTGCTGACGCTCAATGCCAAACATTTTGTGCGTTTGGATAAGGATGTGGCAAGGCAAATCCAAACACCGCCTTGAATATGCGCTTGGCTGCTTCACCTAAAATTTCCAAGCTTTAGGAATTTTCTAGGTTATCTTTCAGGGTAAGGTCAACGAGACGATGGAAGAGTTCTTCTACTTCACGCTCCATATCCATGAGGTCAAAGAGGCTCCAGCCATGCTCTGGGGCACAAACAATGAGGACGTCAGCATCGCTGGGATTTTCGCCTGTTGCTCGGAAGTCGTCGCGTAGGACTGAGCCGAAGAGGAAGAATTCAGTGATTTTGTATTTTTTACAGAGGTCTGCGACAGCAGCACGAGCTGTCTGTAGTCGCTCCCGCAGGATTTCGTCTAGATTTAGCTGCTGAGTCGCAGGGATCATGCGATCGCTCAAGATCATGAATAATCCACTCACATCATAGCTCTGGTTCTTCCAGCCGATTAATTTCCAGCTGGAGCGGCCCCTCCTCTCTGATCCCTCATCCTAAGTATGGGGGCGGCTGTCAGGGTCGTGCAAAAGGTCTATGACGGAACGGGCTGATTGTTTAGGGGAACCGTTGTTCTTGCCGGCTCAACACTGTGGCGCTGCGGAGGAGATCGCCCGAGCCCCCACCCCACCCCAACCTGTTGCCGGACCCAGGACCCCATCAAGACCTCTCTCTACTCCGTCCCCAGCCCAGTCACGCCTCCCCCATCATGCAAAAACCGGCTCTGACCGAGCCGGTTTCTGTCAACGATTAACCCTTAGGTCAAGACGCTGCGGTTTCCCATGGAGTGCACAGGACCCCCAAGCGGCATTGACTCAATACCCGGAGGACTGAGGGGGCATGACCACACGCTTGGCAAGGCCCAAACGCTTTAATAGCGCGATCGCCCACCAGGTCATATCAATCTCCCACCATTTCCAACCGGCCTTCGCCACTTTGGGATAGGCATGGTGGTTGTTATGCCAACCTTCACCGTAGGTCAATAGTGCCGCCCACCATAGATTCTTGGAGGTGTCGTCGGAATCGTGGGTGCGATAGCCAAACATGTGCGAAGCCGAATTGATCAACCATGTGGAGTGCCACAGCAGCACCACCCGCAGGAAAAAGCCGTAGATCAAGAACGACCATCCGCCAATCAAATAGAGCAGCAGTGCGTGGGGAATTTGTAGCGGCAAAAAGTACTTATCCAGCCAACGATAGTAGGGATCGCGGGCCATATCCGGCGCAAATTTGTAGTACTTCTCGGGGTCAAAGAACGATTCCTGGGGATAGACAATCCAAAGGAAGTGACTCCACCAAAATCCCTTGCGTGCGGAGTAGGGATCTTTCTCAACATGTTCCGTAAAAGCGTGGTGCTGGCGATGGGCACCGACCCAGAAAATCGGCCCACCCTGAAAGGCTAGGGCACCGATGGTCACCAACACATACTCCAACCAGCGAGGCACCTTCAAACTGCGGTGGGACATCAGCCGGTGATAACCCAAGCAGATGCCGATACTGGCAAAAAACCAGTGCAACACCACCATGGTTAAGAAAGCAGGCCAGGAGAAACAGAAGAGAGACAGGGCCGCGATCCCATGGAACACGACGAAAAATGACAGGGTGGTGAGGCTCAGCTTCAGCGGGGGGCTGCTGGGAGGAGCCGAAGTATAGGTCATCTAAAAATCCTAAAGTCTTGCTACAGTAGAGTTGCAATGCAAGTCCTACTTACACCTAAAAAAGCTTAGCAATGGAGATTCCTCAGTGCAAGTACCTTTTCTGAGGGAGCAAGCACTGCTTGCTTAAGCGGTGTTTAATTGGTAGGCCACTCTCGAATTGGTCTAAAGTAATGCCTGGCTAATGCCTGGCTGGCCCTCTCTGGGTTATTTTTTTGCCAACCCCTAGTAAAATTTCGACCCAATCCCTCGCCACTGACCACTAGGAGGCTGCATCACGCGACTCGTTCGCACCTTAAATTCTAAATCTTTCATTTTTCTAGGTTTCTATGGCCGCCAAGCGATCGCCGTCCCGCCAAAAGTTGATTAATGCCGCCCTAGAGCTGTTTGCATCCCAGGGCATTACAGAAACCACAACACGGCAAATTGCAGAACAGGCGGGGGTCAATGAAGTCACACTCTTTCGTCAGTTTGGTAACAAACACGGATTGCTGTTGGCCGCCATCGAAGAAGCCGAAGTGTTTAGCACCCTGGCCCACACCCTGGCTCAAGAGGCCTCCCAGGTCCACAGCCTGGAGCAGGCCCTGCGCGACTATGTGGACGCAAGGCTCCAAGCGCTAGAGGCGATGCCCGAATTTGTGCGATCGCTGGTTGGAGAAGCGGGTCAATATCCCACGGAAAATCGTCAGTCCCTCGGGCGGGAACTCACCCAAGCCAATCGGTTTGTGGCGGATTATCTCGTCACCGCCATGCAGCAGGGACCACTCAAAACACGGGTGCCCGCCGAAAAATTTGCCAGTCTGCTGAACAGTCTGCTGCTCGGTTACGCCGTTCTAGAATTCACGAGCGAGTTTCACCAACTCTGGGACAATCGCGAGGATTTTCTGGACTACGTGGTGAGCCTGTTTCTCAATGGCGCTGTACACCGCATTTCAGAAGATGCTGCCCGCCCCGAATCCCGCCTTCCCGATCCCCTGGGAGCCTCGATGGTGCCACCGATCAAGTTGCCAGACGATCTGCCATCCCTGGAACGATTGCCAACTCAACTGTCCAATGCTTCATCAGGCAGCATGGCCTCTAGCGCCCCCCTCTCAGCCCCCTCCTCAACCAGTGGTCCCTCTGAAATGTCCCCGCCCAATTTTCCGCCAGAAGAAGTCGCGGATTTCCCGGCAGGGATTGTCCACGACATCCTCAAACAAAGCAAAACGCTCGGTCTCCAGGAATTTGCCCTGGCCTACGTCCTCTTTGGTGCCGGTCTATCCCCCACAGAAATTGCTCAACTCCAGCGCAGCCATTACCAGAGCAATCGAAATCAGCATTTTCTACAAATTCCGCAGGATCCCGGCCGCCTCGTCCCGCTCAATCAGTGGATCCTGGGCAAGCGCTATGGCTCTGCCAACAAAAATCCTCTCTCCCAATGGCTGAAGAGTCGCAGTGATGATTACCCCGCTCTGTTCATTCATCTCACACCGACAGAGGCTGTACAAACGGAGACTGTAAACACGGAGACCACAGCAACCAACGAGAATGATATCGACGATGTCCAAGGGGAGATTGCCGCTGCTGCCCAGGACAAGGCCAAGGCCAGCAACAAGAAAAAACGCAGTAAGAAACCACAGCAGACCCTCGACATTCGTCCGATGAATCTCACGGATATCGAGGACTGCTGGCAGCGTAGCACCGAGGCGATCGCCATACCAGGACAGCAATTCCCCCTTGCCCAGGCCCAGCAAACCTGGTGTATCGATATGCTGATTCGGGGCATTACGCCGGAGAATCTGAGTCTGCTCACGGGGATTGAGGTGGATGATCTGGCCCCTTACATTCGTCGGGCTCAGGTGAAGCGAGCGCTGGAGCAGGCGATGGATCTGGACCGCAAGACGAGCGATCGCAAAGTCAGTGACTCATCCGAGTAGATCATTCAGCCCTTTCAAGAACCGAAATATGACTCTGATTACTGCCCAATAATTTCCCGCAAAAGAGCAGAGACCCCGAGCTTTTCAGCCCATTTCTGCAAGTAAGCCCTATCCACATCCCCCGCCTGCAATATCCCCTCAATATCCCGCCGCTGCTTGCCACTTTGCCCACGTCCCCACCGCAGCTTCGCCAGGATGAGACATTCCGGAGACGACACCCACAGCCCACCCACAAGCCGACGCGTCGCAAAACGCTCCCGATCCCACTCACTCTCCTCAGCAACAATCGGATCCGCCGTCGTCACATCCGTCTGATGGGTAATCTGAATCGTGGAACTGTCAACACCCGCAACCAGATATCCCGCACATTCCAACGCACTGACCAAACGATCGCGATCGCTCCCCACCCGAATCACCACATCCAAATCCCGCGTCGCCCGTGGCTCCCCCCAGGCCGAACTAGCCACTCCACCCGTAATAAAATAAGGAATCTCTGCCACCTCAAAAACGGGATGCAACTGCTGGGCGAGTCCCAACGAATCCTGAATCCAGCTCATCTCATCCCCATAGGGCACAAAATCGATCCCCGTCCAAAGTTTTGCAATATGCCGCCCCCACATCTCCCCCGCCAAGTCCGGATGGCGCTGATGCTGACCCAACAGGCTCATGCGTCGGACTACATGGGTCAACCTCGCCATCACCTCTAGCCGCTGGGCAGGAGGGGTAGAAATAACGGTGGTGTAGTCACTGCTCTGCATATCACCAGCCTAGCATCAGTGCCTAGGGCAGATTGCGATCGCTTCATGCAACAGCGATTCTTTCAAAAGCTTGCATAGCAATCGCTAGCATCCCCCCTCAGCTCAGTTGCACCAACCAAGGCACCAACACCGACGCAGCTCCCGCCGACAGCGCCATCGCCAACCCCGAAAACGCCCCCATTTCACCACTTATCTGAAACGCCCGTGCCGTGCCAATCCCGTGGGACGTCACGCCCATGGCAACCCCCCGCACCGTCTCATCCTCAATTCCTAACCAATCCAGCAACCGCGTTCCAAACACCGCCCCCAGAATTCCCGTCAAAATCACCAGCACCGCCGTCAACGATGCCAAACCGCCAATCGACTCCGAAATCGCCATGGCCACCGGAGCCGTCGTGGACTTCGGCGCGAGGGACAGCACCGTTTCTGGACTCGCGCCCAAGAACTGAGCCAACACCATGGCACTGCCCCCTGCGGTCATGACCCCCACCACAATGGCCACCAGCGTCGGCAACCATTGCGATCGCAACTTCGGCAGTTGGTGATACAGCGGAATCGCCAGAGCCACCGTCGCAGGCCCCAACAAAAAGTGCACAAACTTGGCCCCCTCAAAATAGGTTTCGTAGGGCGTCCCCGTCAGCTTAAGGAAGGCAATCAACACGACAATAGCGATCGCCACCGGATTCGCCAGAGGATTATTGTTCGTGGCTCGATAAATGCGATAGGCCAGTTGGTAAGCTGCCAGGGTTGCGGTCAGATGGAGCAGGGGCGATCGCGACAGATACACCCAGACTTCATCAAGCTCCGCTGGCTGGAGCTGGCTAAGTAAGGCAAAGACATCAATCATGAACTAAAACTCTCCCGCGCTGAAGCCGCAGCATCAGCTGCATCGTCCAGGCCGTCACAACCATGGTCACGAGCGTGCTCAGAATCAACGCCAGCCCCAGGGCAAACCACTCACCGCCAATCCGCTGAAAATGCACCATGACACCGACTCCGGCGGGCACAAACAAAAGCGAGAGATGGCTCAATAACGACGTTGCCGTGTCATCCAATTGGGCATAGGACTTCCCCCGGATCACCAGAGCTGCCAGGAGCAAAAACATGCCCAGGACCGGCCCTGGAATGGGAATTGGCAAGACAAGGGTCAGTCCCTCGCCCAGCAGTTCACAAAATAAAAGCAGCAATAATGTATTGACCATAACCAATTATCCTTGAGCTGATCATTGATTAGATCCTTTTTAGCAAACTTATCCAGAACTGTTGTGATCTAGACTGCCATTTAGAGCATTGTTGTGTGGCCAAGGCTACCGTTACTCCTGCGATCGCGCGAATCCTACGGGTTAATGACTAGGATTCCCCCCATCGCGATGCAGGAGCTGGACAGCAGGCCCCCCGACAGTCGATGGAGGGCTTATGCCATCCTTATCCCTGGAGTCGGGGCTAGCGAATGCAGACCTCGCCCACATCGATAAAGGCATTGGGATCCGAGGACGGAGGATTGGTGGCACCGTTGAGCAACTGCACCGGCACACCGTTATTGAGCGAAGAGAGCAGGTCGCGCGATCGCACAAAGAAGGTCGCCTGAAGACTGGGCGCTAAGCTCAGCGTTTGCAGCGTGATTCCGCTGGGCACCGTATTGCCATCAGCAACCACACAAGCCGTCACCGTTGGACTCAAGGCCACCACATCCAGGTCAGCCCCACCGCCATTGTCCCGCAGCTCATTTTCAATCACATTCAACACCGCCAGGTTGGCCGTACCGCTGACATCCACATCAATCGCCTGCTCGGCATTGCCCGCAATCAGGTTCTTGCGAATGCCCGCTGCGTCAATCGATTCATTCGTGGACCATTCCTGGGTACCGCCACTGACCACGGAACGAATCCCGTCCCCCCCGTTGTTGAGAATCTGGTTGTCGTCGATGGTTAGCTCCTGGTTGCCGAAGGAGCCAACGGTAATATCCACACCAGAGCCGCCATTCCTAGCAATTTCATTACCCCGAATGAAAATCTCCTGGGGCGAAGCAGAGACGCCAGTGATCGGTGTTCCGTCCCGCAGCGTGCCATTGCGAATAAGTACACCCGCTTCCAGATTCTCGCGAACCTGACTGCCCGTTACCGTCAGCTCCTGCTGCCCCGCTGAATTGCTCGCGGCTAGGTAAACACCGGCACCGCCATTGCGGGCAATCGTTGCTTGATCAACCAAAATTTCCTGGGAGGTTGCCGCCAAGCCCGTGCCCTGCGCTTCAACACGAATGCCGTCCCTGAGATTATCAACAATGGAATTGCTCGGTGCAGTTCCGTCCGCAACGCCACGACTGGTGTTGTCGGTGGAACTGGGTGTGATGGCCACCACCTGATTCGGCACCTGCTGGGGAGCACCCACCGTGACAAATTCCATACCCACGTTACTGTTACTGACCTCGTAACCGGCGATCGCAATATCCACAGCTTGCAACGTCGTGCGGTTCTCAGCGTAAATCCCCCGTTCTTGAGCCCCTTGGATTTCGTTGTCCATCAAGATAACGCTGCCACCCACGTTATCCAAGAAAATGCCGTTGGTGCCGGGATTGACAATGCGGTTGTTGCGCAGCTCGACATTCTGCAAACCAAAGTCGAGGGGGTCGGTGGGGGAGAGAATTGAACCGTCGGCGTAGAAGGCATTTTCCACGGCATCCTGGAGTTGGAAACCTGCGAGCACCACGCGATCGCCCCCCGCCGTCACCAAGTTATTGGGGCCTCCGGTCACCACCGGGAAAACGCCATCGCCAGAATCCGGCAGCTGCACCAAGACGCCATTATCAAAGTTTGCCGTACGGGAAAAGGGCAACCGCACCGTGGCTTCAGGGAAACCAGGGAACGGCAGTCCTGCCAGGAATTGCTCCGGTCCCTGGGAGAGGACTCGCACCCGCTCTGGAATCGTGAATCCGGGGATAGGCGCAGCTCCCTCACCATCCACATAGACCACGGTGTTACCGTCGCTGTAGGTCGTCGGGTCGCTGGCGATTAAATCGACCGCAGCCTGGACCGAGCCCAGGGGGGCTTCGTAGGAGCCATCCCCCCCCGCTCCCGCCGTCAGGGAAACATGGACAAAGCGATAGTCCTGAGCTTCCTCAGGATTCTGTAATGCCTGGGTATTGTTCTCAAAGAACGATTCGGCTTCACGCTGGGTTGCAACGGCAATATTCGGATTGCGTGCTACGGATTCCCGCAGACGTGGCGCAATTTCTTCGGCAGCATCGGTCTTCTGCGAATCACGGATCCCCGGAAAACTCAGGCCCACCGAGGCCACAAGATTGGTGCCAAATTCTCCATCATGGTGCACCGCCAGGCCCGCCGTGACATTCGGTGTCACATTGGCCGCGAGGCGCAGCTTGCCCCCCAGGAATGTATCCGTCTTATCGCCTCCGAGGGCATAGACACCACCATAGGCTCGCAGATCACCCCCTTTCCAGCCCGCGATCCGACCTCCGGTCTCTAGATCAAAGCCCCCCAGGGCATCTTCAATCATCAAAATGCGTTGGCGCTCGCGAATACTATTGAGCACAAGCTGGTTGCCCGCAAAACCCGAGGTGGTCTGCAAACCAGTATCAATATCAATATCCTGAACCCGATTGCTGGTTTGACCAATGGGGAGATAGCCATTCACCCGAAAATCCCACAGACCCAGGCTCTCAAAACCAGCACCGAGCTGATAGAAACTGCTGTCGTCGGTGGCACGGCTGTCAAACCCGAGATAGCCGCCCGTGATGCGGTTGCGATCGCCGTTGTATTGGCGATAGCCCAACAGCAAATTGCCCCCCAGATGGCCGCCATTGTCGAGGAGAAGGCGACCGTCTACATAGGTGACATTGCTGCCCGGAGTTTGAACCAGGGGCACAAACCCTTGAATGCCAGTAATACCGTCTAAACCCGCCCCAGATGTTGTGTGGTTAACCCCAAAGCGCGCCGGAATTGTCGTGGCCCCGATCGATGCAGTCGCGTCTGAAGCATCGTCAGTTTGAGCCTGGGCCTGATGAGGACACAACAATCCCCCCAGCAACCCCGCAGCCAAAAGAAGCGTGACCGGCTGCAAAGCATGCCTTCGGCAGGAGGGATACAGCCCATTCAACTGCAACAACAGTCGAGCCAGAGCATTCGAACGATTTGGAAGGGTCAGTTCTGACAGCATGGATGACATGGTAAATACACGCGATAGGACTTGCCGAAAATCCCGCACAACGTTGAAGTCAAACCACAGCTCTAGCTGGTAATTTGACAACACAAATTTTCACCCCACGGGGATGATTGGAGCTGGCCCAAAATCAAGCTCACCCAAAGGGTTGAGCGTGGTCTGACGCTTGCAAATACACGGAGATAGGTACCGCCGCTCCACAGCAACAGCTATTGATTTTTTAGCTGTCGTATATTTATGCTGCCTATTTCCTGAGACGAACTAACAGGGCAGAATCAAATTGGTCAGACCTACGTAGAATAAGGCTGTCCCAAAATCGAATGTCCTCCAACTCAACCCTAGCGAGAGAACGACTGCTCCACGAGAGACCGGGGCGAGAACCGTCCTTTGAAAAACGAGTAATGTCCATCCTCAATGCGAACTTGATCCACTGAGGTTTGATCGCAGGTCGAAAACACTCGATTGGCGATCGCCTCCGCCACCGCATCAAACTCAACCCCGTTCACATAGTCCCCAGTAAACTGCTCTAGGCGAATTCGCATCGTTTTTGTGGTGCGATTGAGTGCCCCATAGCCCTTGGGATACATGACTCGATTGAACTGCTCAATGCAACGCTGTTGAGCACTGTCATTCAGCGGTCTGGGCAACGCATCGACGAACCGGTCAGCACCATCTGCAGCGATCACCTGGGCTTGTTCTAAGGGCACCTGCTCCATAAAAAAGTCTGTGAAGCCAGACACCGTCCAGCCAATCCCCAAGACTAAGGATGCCACTAACCCCACACCCAAAATGGGACTCACACTGGAGGCGATCTTCTCTGGGATGACATCACGGCGAGTCACGGGGAAAAAATAAGACAGCAGAATCTCTAAATTCTGAGCAGCACTGCTGCTGAAATAGATGCAGTGTTCCAGGGACTGGTCGCGAATGCGTAACCCATTGTCGGCGATTTCAATGCATTGGATTTCGCTGAGGGACAGGGCAAAATCCTGGGCAGAGAATCGCTGGAGTCGTAGGGACTCGCAGGCACACCACAACCGCTGATTGGTCAGAATCAAGCTACCGGTCTGGCGTCGATAGCGCATCGGCAGGACATCCAGCAACGCTTCCCCGGGCGCAAGGACCTCAGCGAGCAGCATTGCAGTGTCGCTAATGCGCTTGCGCTGGGTCGTTTTGGCAAAGGCATGTAAGCGATTTTTCTCCTTGACCGTCGGCGTGAACCAACTGCTCTCATCGGTAATAAACCGTTCGTAGTCCTGGGAGGATTGCAGCCGCGACAAGGGGGTTGATGGTTCTAGGGCGGCTGAAGCCGTCGTCCCAAAAGCATCCACATCGATGAAGCCAATCCAGGTGGGAGCCTCGCGATCATCACTGCCCCCCGAAAAGCTCACCCGTCGGGGTCTGCCCTCTGGCAGGGCTGCAAGGGTCTCTCCCAGATGATTCATCATCAACAGGGGGTCGGGGCAAAAGCGATCGGTGAGTTGGAGATGGAGTTCTGGGGGCTCCAGACAGGAATCTGAGTCAGGATTTGCGGTGGGAGCCATCAGGGGCACAGGCAGCGGAGCAACTTCTAATTGCAGCTGCTGCGTTGCATCACAGGCCCCCAGGCGTGTTCGTAATAGTGCAGCGATCAGGTCAGGGTCATTCTCCGGCGGAGAGGGACCCTCGAAGTCCACATCTTCGTCCACATCCTCAAAAATGGGCGAAGAGAGAGGAACCGACCGAGTAAGATGAAAAACGTCTTGCATGACTCAAAATGCAGCGATGCAGGGAGATACACGAATAGAGCGATACGTTTTCTTTATTCGCAAACTCCGTATATTTCCCGGATAGTTTTGACGTTTTTTGCACGTTCATGGCTTCAACATTGCTGTAGACCCTTGTGCAGTTTCCTGGCCTGCTGTCCGAACCGTCTAGCTTGTATCACCGTAAAAATGATCTCCAAAGTCATCCGCCAGATCCGTTACGCCCTCAGTGACGACGGGTTTAGACAAGGCATCAGCGGGTTTGAAACCCTCGTGGCTAAAGTGCTCGCCCTGGGCATGATTTTGGTCATCCTGGTTTCAGTCTGGGATCTGTGGCAGCTCCTTCTGGAGGATGTGCTGCTGGCCCCCGATCGCTTTCTCAAGCAAACGCTGTTGGAAATCTTTGGCTTTTTCCTGACGATTTTGATCGCCCTGGAGCTGCTGCAAAACATCACCGCCTATCTGAGAAAGCATTCCGTCCAGTTGGAGTTAGTGCTGATCACATCGCTGACCGCTGTGGCTCGAAAAATCATTCTGTTGGATTTGACAAAGGTCAGCGGCACCCAGCTCATTGGTCTCTCCATTGCCGTTTTGACCCTGGCCTTTAGCTACTGGATTGTTCGCGGCAAGCGCGCCGGTTAAACCCAACTGATGAAGCCCAGTTGGTTAAACCAGTCAAACCGTTGAGCTGGGCACAACCTAGAATCTTGCAGACCTAAATCTTGCAGACCTAAATCTTGCAGGCCTAAATCTTGCAGAATTTGCGGTTGGTGTCATTTTGGGGCTGCTGCCAGGAGTAGGCGAAGTGGCTGACGGTTTGGATGCTGCCCGAGAGCGATCGCAGTGAGGCCATTTGCTGCTCCAGTGACGGACGGTTGCCGTAGGCAGAGCGCCCCCAGGCCCCGGCCAAAGCAGGCTGGATCTTGACCCCCGGCGGTGCATTATTCACCACATCCTGGATCTCCTCCACGATGCAGTTGGCAGTGCCACAGGTGGAATAGGCCATGGGATGCCACTGCAACGAAGGCGAAAAACGGTCCCAGGGCTGAAGTCGGGAATCAAATCCGGTTTGTCCCACGGGCTTATTACCGCCGGGGAAAAAGACGGCCCCCGACGGCAGACCGGCCTGACGAACGGGGCGAGCCGCCATATCGAGAAAATCAATCACACCTTGGTAGGCATGGGCCACACTCAACAGCCACAGTTCCTGCTGAAGCGCTTGCTGCTGCTGCTTCAAGGACATCGCTTTGCCCAGGGTCCCCGCAACACGCCCCTGCCAGAGGGGCTCGCTCTCCAGGGGATACTTCTTATTGAGTTCCTTCAGGTCACCGACACCGACATAGCCCTTTTGGATAAAGCGGGTAATTAATTCTCGGCCTTTGCTGTTGGTGGCGCGGTTGATCAAGGCAGATTTTGAGGCATCACCATACACCAGCAGATCCTTGACACCACCGACAACGGAGGCAGAACCACTGCCCCGGGGATAGCGCACATAGTCAAACAGCACCCCATCCGGACGACGTTTCACCACCTCCTGAACGAGGGTGAAGTAATCCAGCATGGCCTGACGGTTATAGGGATCCACAAAGGTTTGGGTGGAGCCGGGCACAATGTCGAGACTGGTTTGGCCCCGACCATTGCGGGCGATGACGTTGCGGCGATCGCCCCGCTGACCGTAGGAATAGCCAAAATTGATCGTGTACATCCAGGCATACATCTCAAGGCCCCGCTCCCGACCTTTTTCGAGCGCCACCTGGAACAGGTCCGTATTCTCTTGCCCTGGCTGATTCAGCACCGAGGGCCATGCCGTGCGGTTATTGGCCTGGGGAATCAACACACGGCCATCGTAGAAGACCTCCACATAGACCTGGTTATAGCCCATGTTGACCGCCTGATCGAGCACCTGATCGAGCACCCCAGGGTTCACGTCACAGGGGTAGAGACGCAGCCAGAGCGCCTGCTTCTGGGGCCAGTTTTTGCGGCGACAGTCCTCCAGCAGCTCCTGGTGATCTTTGACACGATCTTCGTAGCGACGCTGGGATTTGCGATCGCCCCCTAGGGAAGCCCGGAGCAAGTCGCTCTTTTCCTGGACTTCCTCCGGAGTGCGTCCACAGCTAATGCCGAGCTGGGCTTGGGCCGGTGGCATGAACGTGGGACAACCCAAACCCAAGCCCAACGCCACGGCAGCCCACTGCCGGGCACGGCAAGGATTCAGTCCCAGGGGCCTAAGACGCTCCAACTGGGGGAGAGCAAAGCGAGAGAAAGATAGTTGCATACCAGCCAAGGAAGATGACGCCTGTTTCACAGATCACACGGTTAGTGAAGGATTCTATCGTCTGAACCTGCCGTCGGGGAAAAATGATTAATTGGAGAACCGTAGAAATACAGAACGCCAAGGGCAGCGATCGCCATCCCAGCCCATCCCAACATCGATCGCAGCCCTGTTTGCATGCTTTTGTTGGCCCTGGCTGGAATCTTTTGCATCGGTCTAGGGCCAAAACGCCGCTCAATCGCAAGTTAGAGGGGTATGATTATCCATTGAAACTGGCCCCCTAGAAACTCAATTCCTGAGTGGGCCCGGGACAAACACCAGAGCAGCCACCAGGACGAGAGACATCGAATCGTGCTCGACATTAAACAGATCCGCGCCAACGCCGAAGCCGTCCAAGCCAAGCTCAGCCTCCGGGGCGGAGACTATGATCTTCAGCCCTTGCTAGAGCTGGATTCAAAGCAACGGGATATAGAAACGAGGCGATCGCAACTCCAGTCCCGCAGCAATAACATTGGCAAAGAAGTCGGCCAGAAAATCAAAGGCGGCAGCGACCCCAAGGGTCCAGAAGTGGCTGCGCTGCGCGAAGAGGGCAACAGCCTCAAGAAGCAACTGGCCGATCTAGAGCCCGAAGAGAAAGAGCTCAAGGTCAAAATCCAGGACATCCTGCTGACGCTGCCCAATCTGCCCAGCGACAGCACCCCTGAGGGCAAAAGCGAAGAGGAGAACGTCGAGATCAGCCGCTGGGGCGACGACAAAAAGCGGGGACCCGAGGGAATTTTGCCCCACTGGGAAATCGGGGAGAAGCTGGGAATTTTCAATTTTGAGCGCTCCGTCAAAGTTGCCCAGAGCCGGTTTGTCACCCTGATGGGAGCCGGTGCGGCCCTAGAACGGGCTTTGATTTCGTTCATGCTGGACAAGCAGATCGAAGCAGGCTACATCGAAGCCCTGCCTCCGATCCTGGTCAACTCAGAGTCCCTCACCGCCACGGGCCAATTGCCCAAGTTTGCGGAGGAAAGCTTTAAGTGTGCTGACGACGATCTTTGGCTCACCCCCACCGCCGAAGTCCCGCTGGTTAACCTATACCGCGGCGACATCCTCGACAGCGAACAACTCCCCATCAATCACTGCGCCTACACACCTTGCTTCCGCCGGGAAGCGGGCAGCTATGGCCGGGACACCCGTGGACTGATTCGTCTGCACCAGTTCAACAAAGTCGAGCTGGTCAAAATCGTCAGCCCTGAGACCTCTGAGGCCGAGCACGAGACACTCCGGACAAACGCCGAAGCCATTTTGCAGGCCCTAGAACTGCCCTATCGTGTCATCGAACTGTGCAGTGGTGACCTGGGTTTCGGTGCCGCCAAGTGCTATGACCTGGAAGTGTGGTTGCCCTCGGCAGAGACCTACCGGGAAATCTCGAGCTGCTCTAACTGCTACGACTTCCAGGCTCGCCGCGCCAATATTCGCTACAAGGAAGCAGGCAAAAAGGGCACCCAGTTTGCCCATACGCTCAACGGTTCTGGCCTCGCGGTGGGTCGCACCATGGCCGCGATTCTGGAGAACTACCAGGAGCCCAATGGGGCAGTGAAGGTACCGACTGCGCTACAGCCCTATTTGAATCAAGACGTTCTGTAGGCTTTGGCCAATGGCTCACCAACCGCCATCTCACCGCAATCCCTAGCGTAAGCCTTTAGAATAGGTAAAGTTTAATGAAACGCTAGGGCAAAGAGTTTATGTCGGTTTTGGTTGCCATTGGGGTTTTAGCCCTGCTGATTTTTGTGCATGAGCTGGGCCACTTTCTGGCGGCTCGGCTCCAGGGTATCTATGCCAACCGCTTCTCCATCGGCTTTGGCCCATCACTGCTGCGGTACCAGGGACCCCAAACAGAGTATGCCTTGCGGGCCATTCCCCTCGGCGGCTACGTGGGCTTTCCCGATGATGACCCTGACAGCGACATTGACCCCACCGATCCCAATTTGCTCAAAAATCGCCCGATCCTGGATCGGGCCATTGTCATCAGTGCCGGCGTCATCGCCAACCTCGTCTTTGCCTACGCCATCCTGGTGCTGCAATTTGGCGTCGTTGGTGTTCCCAATGGCTTTGATCTTCAGCCCGGCGTGATTGCGCCCCAGATTTTTGATGGATCCCCGGCGGCGAAAGCCGGACTCCAGGCGGGGGATATCATCCTCAGCGCGGGAACAACAGACTTCGGCACTTCGGAGCAAGAAGTCGAAGCCCTGGTGGACACCATCAAGTCCAGCCCCAATGAGTCGGTTCCCCTCCAGGTTCGACGGGGCAGCAATGAAATCACCCTAACGGTCGTTCCAGAGGCGAGCGACGAGGGTGAGGGACGCATTGGCGTTCAGCTGGCCCCCAATGGCAAGGCACTATTCCGCCGTCCCGATGGGTTCTTTGAGAGCTTTACGCTGGCGGCTTCGGAGTTTCAGGAGCTGACCAAACGGATTTTCATGGGCTTTGGCCTGCTGATCACCCGCTTTGGTGAAACCGCCTCCCAGGTCTCGGGTCCGGTCAAAATTGTCCAGTGGGGCTCCAGCATTGCAGAGTCGGATTCGGGCAATCTCTTCTTCTTCGCGGCCTTTATCAGCATTAACCTGGCGGTGATTAATATTCTGCCCCTGCCCGCCCTAGACGGTGGACAGCTCGCCTTCCTCATTGCCGAAGGACTAAGGGGTAAGCCGCTGCCCCAACGTTTCCAGGAAACCGTCATGCAGACGGGCTTGTTTCTGCTCCTGGGTTTGGGCGTCTTTCTGATCATCAAGGATACGGTGCAGTTGCCGGTGTTTCAGCAACTGTTCCAGCAGTAATCACGATGGGACGGCTTGCTCCCTAGGGCAAGCCAGGTGTCAAACAACGCAATAAAACAGCAACACAACAAAGGGGTCGATACTATCGGCCCCTTTGTTGTTGGGTCTCGTTTTTTGAATATTATTAAAGCGATCGCCCTCCTCCCCAAATTCATGACCGCGTCTCCCAAAGACTCAGAAACAAACCAGCGAAAAACCGCACGCCCCCCATCCAAAGCCCACAAGAGCAAAGCTCAAAAGACCACCGCCCGCAAGCGTTCCTCCGCGTCCCAGATCTTCAATCCCAAAGGTCGCCGCACCAAAGCCCAACTGCGCGCCCTAGAAATTCTCGATCGCCTCAAAATCCTCTACCCCGAGGCCCCCTGCTCCCTCGATTACGAAAGCCCTGTGCAACTGATGGTCGCGACAATGCTTGCGGCCCAGTGCACCGATGAACGGGTCAACAAGGTCACGCCTGCACTCTTTGAACAATTCCCCGATGCTGCATCCCTGGCAGGCGCCGACGCAGAAACCTTGCAACGGCTGGTGCGCTCCACCGGGTTCTTTCGCAACAAGGCCAAGAACATCCAGGCAGCTTGCCATCGCATCATGACCGAATATGGCGGCGAAGTGCCCCGCACCATGGCAGAGCTCGTCACGCTGCCCGGTGTCGCCCGCAAGACCGCGAACGTAGTGCTCGCCCATGCCTTCAACATTCATGAAGGGGTAACCGTTGACACCCATGTCAAACGCATTACCAATCGGCTCAAATTCACCAAGTCGGACAATCCCGTTCAGATTGAGCGGGACTTGATGAAGCTGATCCCGCAACCCGATTGGGAAAATTGGTCCATTCGGCTGGTTTATCACGGACGCGCCGTGTGCGATGCCCGCAAGCCTGCCTGCGATCGCTGTGACCTTGCCGATCTCTGTCCTTCGGCAAGGCTTGCAGAAGAAGGAGAGGAATAAGGCCAGGGATCAAGAAAAAATATCAAACAATTCCATTCAGCGTTAGCTCGCCGCCAAGGTCACCGCTTCAACCAGTGTCTGGGGCTGCAACACTTTAGGACGATGAGATCCCAGACTCTGCACCAAAGGCATTTCTTGCCAGCAAGTCCGACAAAACCAATACACCCGGCCACTTTGAACATGGCGCAGCATCGTGTTGTGACAGCAGGGGCAAGGGTTCATCGGTACAGAAAGTATCTTTTGATACCTGAGTAACGTTTCTACTCTGATGGTAGTTAAAGAAAATGAGAAAAAGCTGTAAACCTGGGGATCGCTTCAGGAATCGTTAAATTCGTAAACATTCGTTTGTAACTCAACACTCTTTCTGTTGGGGATCAAGCCTTACACTGGTCAGCTTGCGCCATAAAGAGGGCTATCCCGTTACTCCATCCCGTTACTCCATCCATTGGGGCACTCGGTAGTGGCCTGCTTTTAACTCTTGACGTAAGGCGAGGTAGTCAGGTTCAAATTGCCCCACCAGCGACCAAAACGCAGCGGAATGGTTGAAATGAATGGTGTGGCACAGCTCATGAACCAGGACGTAGCGAACCAATGCGGGTCGTAAAAACAGGAGTTTGCTGTTGAGATTGATCCGGTGTTTGGCGGAGCAACTGCCCCAACGCGTTTTGGGCGATCGCACCGAGACGCCCGCATAGGCCAAGCCGGTTTCTTCGCTCAGTGTGGAGAGTAGCGGGATAAGCTGACGTTTTGCCGTTTTGATCAACCAACGCTTGAGTTCGGCTTGGCACAACCCCCAGTTCTCGACGGGACCCAGCAGCCGCAACTGCTGATGCGGATAGACCGATGGCATGATGACCGGGATGCTGGTGGGGCAATAATCGACCTGCCAAATCTGATTGAGGGCAGCAAGTTCAATCCGTTGGGGAAACGGCCCCGTGAGACTTTCATCCCGTTCTGATTGTTGCTGTGCCAGTTTTTGCTGCACTCGGTTGATCCAATCTTGCTTCGTGGCGACAATTTTTGGAATCGTGGTGCGATCAAATCCAGCAGGGATGACGACTTCAAGAGCTCCACCAGAGGAGACTTTGAGTGAGACATATTTGGCCCGCTTGCTTTCCCGGATGGAGTAGGGCTTAGACATGGATACGATGAACGAACAAAGTGCAGGCACAAGAGCTAACAGTGTGCTCTCTATTTTCGCGCACATGTCCCATTCTGTGTGGAATATATCGATTTTTGAGCAGGCGAGGTTTGGACAAAACCAGCCCTTTCAGAACCGAGGTCTCTCAGAACCAAGGCATGGATTGTGTGTCCGCCATTCCGCAACGCGCCTTGGCGATCTGGCATGATCGAGACATGACTACGATGCATCGCTCCATGAGCTGTTCACGGGTCATCGTTTTTCCATCGAGCCCTATGGAGTTGTCCCCCGATGCTTTGTGCCCAGTCTCTTCTGCAAATACCAGCGTTCCGAACCTTACCTCCCGAGCGTTTGACTTGGATTTGTGAGCATTCAACACTCATTGAGCAAGCCAAGGGAGAGGTGTTGGTGAGGGAAGGAGACCCCCCCAGGGGCTTTTTCATCCAGCTCACGGGACAAATTACGGTGAGCCGCCTCAGCAATGGTATTGATATGCCCATTGGTCGCCATGAAAGTCCTTCGTTTTTTGGGGAGATTCAGGCACTGACGGAGGACGTTGTGCCAGTGACGTTGACAGCGGATACGGAGACCACGCTCTATCGCTTGAGTTGTGCAGATTTTCTGGATTTATTGCATAGCTGCCGCGAGTTTGAGAAAGATATCTTCCGTACCGTTGGGACACGGTTACGGGGGTTGGAATCGTTCATTCAAACCCGCGAAAAAATGGCGGCGCTGGGGACGTTGTCGGCCGGTCTAGCCCATGAACTCAATAACCCGGCGGCGGCCTTAGTCCGTGCACTAAAAGACGTGCAGCCTGCCATGTTGGAACTCCAGCGCATGAATCTCGTGTATGGGCAACAGCAGGTGGATGACGCCCATACCGAAGAGTGGTTGGCGGTGCGCGATCGCGGTTTTGAGGCCGTCGCCCATCCCAAGAATGATCCCTTGGCCCAGGGCGATCGCGAAGATGCCCTCACGGATTGGCTTGAAGACTACGGAGTCGAAGAAGCTTGGAAGCTAGCAGAGCCCCTAGCCGCAGGGGGTGTTGAGCCCACAACCCTGTCGATGCTCATGGAGCGCTGGCGGGATGATACGAGCGAGCTGCGCGATATGGGAATTCGCTGGTTGGCGCTCTCCTTTGAGGTTATGGGGATGATCCAAAGTGGTCTGGATGGAGCCGAGCGGATTTCCACTCTCGTGAAATCGATGAAGTCCTACTCCTATATGGACCGGGCAGCCCAACAGGAAATCGATGTGCATGACGGCATTGAAGATACGCTGCGGCTCTTTGCCTTCAAGCTCAAACGAGGCATTCGAGTGGAGCGTCACTATGCCCAAGATCTGCCGAAGGTCATGGCCTTTGGGAGTGAACTCAATCAGGTTTGGACTAATCTAATTGACAATGCCATTGATGCCCTGGAAGAAGGCACACCGGATGGTTCAACGCCACGTATTTTGATTCGAACCTGTGACAATGCAGGGCAGTTACGGATTGAAATCGAAGACAATGGTCACGGCTTTCCCGCTGAGATCCAAGGGCGCATTCAGGAGCCCTTTTTTACGACCAAGCCGATGGGCAAGGGATCGGGTCTAGGGCTCGATGTTGTACGGCGGATTGTTGAAAATCGGCACAGAGGGAGTTTGTCTACAACCTC
Source organism: uncultured Pseudanabaenaceae cyanobacterium (assembly GCA_938017515.1). Classification (GTDB taxonomy): domain Bacteria; phylum Cyanobacteriota; class Cyanobacteriia; order PCC-9006; family JAAUQQ01; genus JAAUOP01. The sequence continues at coordinate 30,415 of CALIJJ010000071.1, read as the reverse complement.
TGTACCGGGGAAAACATGTTTTACGGTGTCGCTGCCGCTTTGACATTACGGCTTACATTGCGCGGATTCCAACGCGATCGCAACTCCTCAATGTGCATGTTCTCCTCATTTTTCTTGAGATGACGCGGGCTGCTTTCGAACGAAAGTGACGAGGGCAACGCTTCGGGATCATAGGTGTGGTGAATGAAGCTAGACACCTGCCCATAGGTTGGCGAGAATTCCTCACCGTCGGACACAGCAGCATCTGGAAACTGCTCGCTCAGATAACGTCTCAGCGCAGCAGAGAATAGAGCTGTTCCGTCATCAAAAAAACGTTCCGTCGTAGCCCCGTAGTCATCGTAACCATGGAACGCAAGGTCTTCTGGCTTCTGGCTGGCGACCCAAGAAACGTAGGACCAGTACTCACTAAATGTGCCAAACACGTTGGCGGAACGCATCATTAACTTAAGCCAATGCTCCTCTGACTGGAAGTATTCCCCCACTTTCTGGGCAAAGGATTGGAGATGCTCCTGCTTAAACCAGAGATGGTGGGGAATAAAGGTGCCGACAGGGTCTGTGATGGCTTCGACGTTCAAGATCGAAGAGATCCAGGTCTCCCATTTGGAAACGATGGCCGGATTGCCCCAGCGATTGTGCTGCAGTAGGGCAAAGCGATGCCGTCCTTGCCCATCCAGCAAGGGCCAAGTCTTCACGGGGAGCAGGTCGCTATCCCAGACGACATACCATTCACTCAGACCTTGAATTCCCTCAAAAGCACCTAGCTTGATCAGTTGCTGGTAGAACCAACCCGGCGTATAAAGCGATTCACCAAGGTCAAGTTCCGCACAAATCTGTTCTTTAGTTAGACCAATTGTTTCGACAAACAGCGTCTCTTCATTATGAATATGGAGCGGTGCTGTATTCCAGCCCTGGGAGAGCGTTTGCAGGCGCTGGACTTCCTGGGGAAGCGTAACAATATGAATAGAGCGGGGCTGATAGTGTTGGGTCAAACCTTCCATGACGGCTTGCGTATTCCAACGCAGGCAGTAGAGAGGAATGACGAAATCAAAGGGTTCTGGTGTCATAGTTTTAGAAAACAGGAGCCGTTCTCCAAACGCTTTCTTGCATCAGAAAAAGGCATTTGGAGAACAATCGGGATAATTGAGGAGTGGCTCGTATCGCTCTAATTAAATCGCTCTAATCAAGTCGCTCTAATTAAGCAGACACAACTCGCTTGCTGACCGGGCTTCGACTTCGCTCAGCCCTCGGCCATGGCACGCTCATGGTCCTGGCGCGCTCACGGTTTCGCTGGCTGAGCGGAGCCGGAACCAGCAGAGGCAAAGGCTATGTTTGTTTCAGGTCACCGACTTAGATTAGCCACTCCAACTCTAAGTAAAGGTCTAGAGGTTGCTCTAGCTGACAGGAACCACCTCGGGGTGGGCAGGTGCCGCCGTGCGGGTGACGGTATCGCCCACAGTGGAGGGATCTTCAAGACCGACATCACTGCATAGGGGATCAACGCCACGGCCCTGACGGGGGTAGTCTGCACAGATTTTCTGGTAGTCGGCGATCGCCTCATATAGCTCAACCTGAGTCAGAGCGTTGAGATAGCCACATTTGCCAATTTCGTTTCTTGGCAAAGGCGCAGCCAGATTTCGACCGCGCTTCTGAACGATCTTCTCCTGGGCATCCCAGAGGGTTCTTTTATTGAGCAACACATCATGCCAGAGACTCAGATCAAAGGAGCTGATTAGACGCAAAATGCGGTGCATTTCAGCTTCTGTGATCCACCCGGTGCGGTGGCTGAGGAAAGCACCAAAGCCCATGCCAATGGCCACGGCATGGCCATGCAACAGTCCCGCTTCAATTTCAAAGCCGGGAGACCAGGTGTGGCCGTAGGCGTGGGGACGGCATTGGTGGGTTTCGTAGAGATTATCGTACTCAGCCTCGACGTAGCTGCGCAGGGCAGCCCCCAAGATTTTCTGGGACAGCTTGCTGATGCGATCGCCTGGCTCACAATTCAGCGTACCAAAGCGCGTGGTAATCAGCTCAGCACCGGCCTCTTCCAAACATTCAAATAGCGCTAGGTTTTTGACCGTTGCCATTTTGATGATTTCGGCAATGCCGTGGCGGAGCCAGCCTTCGCGCAATGTTTTGAAGAAGGAGCGATCGGTGAGGGACAGAACCGGTGCATGATAGGCACCGAACAAATTCTTGTAGCCAAAACCGTCGCAGCATGTGCGGGGGGAGGGACCCGCGTCGATCCCCGCCACAATGGAAGTAGAGAGCATCACGTAGGGGGTATTGCGATGATAGAGCGCACAGGCAAGGCCACCCGTATCGGTTAAAACGCCACCACCGACAATCAGAACCGGCTCGTTTCTAGAGACACCTAGCATCTTGAAGTCGCCCAACATGCGTTCCACGGTGTGGATGCCCTTATCCACTTCCATGGCGCGATAAACGAGCTTATCTAGCTTGATATTGTGATGTTCAAAATAATGCTCGATTTGTTCGCCGTAATACTTTTCGACGTTTTGATCCACCAAGCAAATACAACGTCCGTGGGCAATATAAAGATCCCGCAGAACCATTTCATTCGTATCCAGGGAGTTTTCTAAGACTCGCACGGAGGTGAATGTTTTTGACGTCATCACGGCTTCGATGACCTGATCATCATCCGTGCTCACCACATGAGCTGCGCTTTCACGATAGCTGGAGGTTGGATAGATTGCATGGGGGTTCTTTTCCGTTAGGTGCGCCGCCAACTTCTGGTAGTAGTCGCTATCGCTCCCTCGCAGGAGAACTTCAAGCAATTTGTTTCCCCCCAAATTGCCGCGATGCATCCGATTGGAAAATTCATACCAGTTCGCCCCAGCCTTTTCATCAAAGGCCATAACGAGTTCAGCAAAAAGGCTGAAAAAGCGACCCAGTGTAAAATTCAGACAGCTTCTCAAACTTCGGCATGCCGACAATGCTTTTACGGCATCTGCCTCAGCAAATTCTTGACCCAGTTGATCGGAGAAGGCTGGGCTGTCAATTAAGGCCAGCAGTAAGGTTTTGAAGACTTCGCTGCTGCACAGAGATTCGACAACATTATCGAGGGGCTGGGATGCTAGAGTCTCGCTGTCATACTGAGCGATGAAGGCCTTGACCGCCGAGGTCGTCTTTGCCATTGTGAGTTCCGAGAAAAACGATATCGATGGAGATGTCTTTGAAGCTTAACGGTGGCAATTTTGCTGAACGCTTTATCCTTTCAAAGGACGCACAGATTCAATCTGAAAGAGTTGAGCCGAGGAAGTACTCACACAACAGCCGTTGACTGCATAGCAGGATTTGCTGCTACGTCAGCCATTCTTTCAATCTGCTCGCCTAAGAAAATACTGACGCAGAAATTACCAAAAATAAGCTATCAAAACATCGCGTCTTGAAGCAATTTAACACAACTTTCTCAGAATATTAAAAAATAATTACGCGATTTTGGTCCATCTTTTGAATGTGTTGGAGGCTACTAAGTTAACCCAGCAAAGATGGTACCGGAGTCAATAGCGCTCTATCACAATGCGCATTGATGCAATAGCTACAAGTTGGCTCTGGGGAAGCAGTTAAAGGCAAAATCTAGGTTTTCCTTCGAAGCACAACTAAATTCTATTTAGATGTGTCCTGCAATACTTTTGATTGATTTCCTTTCCTGTATCTGGGGCTGTCTCTTAACCAGCGAAGTAAACAGATACCATTTTCTTGCTGACCGGGCTTCGACTTTGCTTAGTCCTCGACCCTGGTACGCTCACGATCTCGTGGGTTAAGCGGAGCCGGTCCCCCTGAGCTTGCGTCGAAGGGAAACCAGCAAAGGCAAAGGCTATGTTTATTGCAGGTCAACTACCGATGGAGAGTAGGCGATCGCCGAATCTTGGCGCTGAATATCTTGGTGCTGAAGATTAAGGACTGTCGCGATCGCCCGTTGCCGACGATGCTGATCAGCATTGATACGATGGAAAGTATTGCCGAGTCCAGGAGCATTCCATGCCTGCCGATCCGGGTCCCAGTATGACCAGGTTCTCGCCCAAAGGATCGCCTCATCCTCAGAGAGGGATAGACGCTTGGCTTTGGCCAGCCAGTCAATGTAGCCTCGATCGAGGGCTGCCAGGGGAGCTTGATTGGCCAGATCAATCCCATTGAGTTGTTCAAACAACGAAAGCTGAATACCTTTGACCTGGGCTTGCTGTTGAAGTTCCTTGGCTTGGCGTTGGAGCCGATGCAGCTGCTTCTTGTCGGCATCTTTTGGAGAGACTGCGGCATGTTGATAGGAAAAGGTACCTTGATTCCAGGCCTGATTACCTGGATCACGATGCCCCCAATAGGCCCAAGTGGGTTCTCCTGTGGCATGGCGCGTGCCTTCAGCATGGCCAACGGCACGCGCGACTAAAGATTGGGGACCACCGGCAAAGAGATCGTGGGGCTCGGGAGCTTTACTGGGTTGCGATCGCACCAGGGCTGAATATTGCTCAGGTTTCTGGGAGGTTGCCATAGCATTCGCTGCCAGCAAACTGCCATGGTCTGTAATCTTGAGGGAAGTTTCAGAAGAAGCTGGGGCAGGAAGGTGCGGTACTGGAGCGGTTGTGCGAAAACTGAGCATGGCTGAAGAAGAGACGGGATTGGTTTTAGCAGAGGGGTTGGTTTTGGCAGAGGGGCTTATTTGGGCAGAAGTGCTTACAGGGGTTAGCAATGCCTCTGCCATGGCGTTGTCTGCTAGTGCGAAGTCGAGGGCTCCGAGCGATGGAGAGGGGCTGGTTGCCGCGAAAAGACCCTTCGGCCATAACAGCAATAATCCTGTGAGGATCAGCACCCACGTCGGTGGAGCTGAATGCGATTTCTTTCCTGTGGCTGGGTCTGTCAGGAGATGACGAGGGATACTTTGCGTGATGTAAGGGTGACGCAAGGCGACTGCTTGTACCATACGATGACTCCATTGAAAGACTGGATTAGTTTCTGTGGTGGGCTGTGGGCTTAGATGTATTTTGGCTGGGTATTTAGTTTGGCAAAAAGAGTTGTTCCAGCATCTTCACTGCAGGCTCAACGATGGCCCAGCTGCCATCATTCTGTTTTCTCAACATTGATAAAGCCACATATTCCCCTGTGCCAATCACTTGGCCCTGCTGGCGATCGCCCAACCGCACTCGCTTAAGGCCACACAACCGTAGACGGTAGGCCGGGATTTCAGGACTGGAAAAGAGGGCACAGTCTCTCGAATGATGGGCAGATTTAAGCCACTGAACCTGGCCACTCACGGGGGCATAAATCTTTTGGCCTGAGAGTTCTACAACGATGTCGCCAAGGCCACTGTTGACGGTATATCCAGCAATGCGATCGCCGGGTTGTAGCTGCCACTGCTGATGAATCGTCATGTCAACCAAGGAAGGGGGTTGGGTGATGGCGCAACTGCTGAGGACGACAACCAGTAGTCCGCTGGAGAGCGATAGCTTAAACAGTCCTGCTTTGAACAACCCTGGCTTGAACAACCCTGGTTTGAACAGCCTTGATTTAAACCGCCATGGCTTGAGCAAGCTGTGACTGAAAAATTTTTGCACTAGCACTTGTCTACTGAGCAAAACGGAAGGCATAACCGGCATATTCATTCCCTTCATAGAGCACCACCAGCCACGTTTTTGGGTCAAAGGCGAGGGGATAGGCCTCACGCTGGGCAATGGCTCCAGCACGAACTTCCACATCACTGAGTTGGCAGTAGGGTTGGGGCACGACCTGACGGATTTGCTCTTGGGGCGATCGCTCGGGAATGGCGAGTAGTTTGGCAAGGGCTTCCCGAGACAACACAGTGCTGGGCTGAATAACGGTATGACAGAGATCGCGCTTGAAAGACTTGGCAATGACCCCGCTTTGATGACCACTAAAATCGCCAAAAAAAGCCAACGCCGCTAAAGCCCACCCTCCAATGATGTAGATGGCCTGGGGAATCGAAAGAGATTTTTGACGGCGAGGGGCATGGGGAGGAGCCTGATGGTGATGCGTGGAATGACTCGGTGTGTAATACGTCGGAGCATAATCGGTAGCGGCAGGCGCTGCTTGATAAGGCGGCGGGGTGTGACGCGCTGCAGGATGGGAATGACGGGGAGGAAGCGGGGAGCGATCGCGACTGGAAGGAGGACTGACATGATGACTGCTCGGTTGAGCTGGGGGAGAAACGGGGGGATTAGATTGAGCCTGCCAGGACTCTTGCATGGAAACCTCCAACGCCCAAAGGTGAACGCGTGACATGTTCGGATAGATGCTTCAAATAAGCGCACTGAGAAGAAAATTCAATTAACCGATAGAGAATTGCGACAGAGCCTAGGTGACAAAGCCTAGACGACAGAGCCTAGGTAACAAAATCCAGGTAGCAAAAGGCCACAGACTTAATAGTTCTTATGTACTAATATAACTCACAGTGAGAGATTCGTGCAATGAATTTTGCAGGCATCTTTAGGTGCTATCACAACTTATGATTACCACCTCTGTATGCTGCTTTGGCAGCGCGACAGTCGTTGTCGAGGCCATCGTTGCCCCAGGTCTGTTTAGGCGCTTAAATACAAAGGAAGCTCTATATCCTCCTCATCTCAGGGAGTCGGTTATGAAAATTACAGTTGGATTTTTCTCGATTGCGCTGTATACCGCTCTGGTGGGGGCGAGTGGCTACTTGATTGGCCAGGGGCGTATTAAGGCAGACCTGAGCAAGCCTGGAACCATTGCGGTGACTTGGGACGCAGGCGATGGGAAGACGAAAACGGAGATTTTGGATGCCGTGGAGGTGGAGGCCGCTGCCCAGGATCATCCCGAGGGAGCGACAAAAGCAGCTCAGATGATTCGTGAGTACAAGGCGAAGGCTCGGCAAGTGCAACAACTTCAGGGGGAGTTGGCTGAGGTTGTGGAGGCGATCAAGTCGGAGCCTGAGGCCGCAGAGTCAGGCTCCTAGAGAGGGAATCGTGGCTGGCTACCTTACAGGCAGCAGTTGAGCGCCTGGAGGTCTGCCGAAACGATTTTGTCTAGATTGCGGGTGATTTTTTCGATGTCCCAATACCACCAGGCGATGTTGAGGAGGGCCTGAATGGTGGCTTCATCAAACCGTTGACGCATCGGTTGAGCTGGGTTGCCACCCACAATGGTGTAGGGCGGGACGTCGCGGGTGACGACGGATTTTGCGGCGATGATGGCTCCGTCACCGATTTTGATACCGGGCATGACGGTGGCTTGGTAACCTATCCAAACGTCGTTGCCGATGACGGTGTCGCCTTTGTGGGGGAGTTCGCCCGGACTGGGGGCCGCGTTTTCCCAACCGTTGCCGAAGATGTAGAAGGGGTAGGTGGAGAAGCCATCGAGTTTGTGATTGGCTCCGTTCATGATGAAGGTGGGGTTGCGGGCGATCGCGCAGAATTTGCCGATGATCAGCTTGTCGCCAATGAAGGGGAAGTGGTAGAGAACGTTGCGCTCAAAGTTTTCGGAGTCGTCTGGATCGTCGTAGTAGGTGTAGTCACCAATCTGAATGTTCGGGTTGGTGACGGTATTTTTGATGAAACAGATTTGCGGAAATCCATCCATCGGGTGTTTGTGATTGGGATTGGCGCCGTACAAGTTACAACCTCCAAATTTGTCTACAACGGTCTTGCTACGCTGATATTGAGTTGCTGCATCCATCGGTTGCATCCTGTTCTCATCATGCTTTATTACCAAAGTAGCCGCGACTAAGCAGCGTCCTCAGAGGCAGAAAAATTAACACGCATTAACAGGTGCTGCACTTATTACAGAAAGCAGTATATGCTGAACCTGCTAGATTTTTAGGTTGTATGATCATGGCAAAAGAATCGAAGCCCAAGAGTCGGCGTATCAGTGTGGACGTGGGGGGGATTGAGAAAGACCTAAAGGAATTTGCTGAGCTAGCAAGCATTCCCGAGGATGTTTGGGAACAAATGCCGGATAGTCAAAAACTCCTGATTCTTGCCAAGCGGGGGATTCAGGCGACGAAAGATGCGCTTGCGAAGGATGCTGAGCAAGATGGATGATGAAACGAGGCAGGCGATCGCTCAACTCCGTGCGCGTATTGCGACTGTCAATGAGTCTCTGGAAATTACGACGGATGCGCTGGGAGCGTTCATGGAGGAGTGTAATGGCAACTTTGCCAGTATTAATGAGACGCTTCAGATTCTTGTAAGTAGGTGGCCTGAACTAAACGTAGCCTTCATCCTTGCTGGTTTCGGCTCCGCTCAACCAGCGAACCCCTGGCATGACTAAGAGCCGAGGGCTGAGCGAAGCCGAAGCCCGGTTAGCGGGAGATTAATGTCTATCTACTTAGAAGTCATCAAATAAATAAGAAAATGTATCATGGGGAGAGAAAAGAATAGCCCCAACATAAACTCGCCGACTAAAATGTCAATCCAACAATCACCGGAGAGATTCATTAGGCGGACGATCGTCGTTCAATCACAGGACTAATCGTTTCCATAATTCGATCAAATCGCAATGTCTGGCACCAGCTCCAGAGTTGCTCAGATAAGTTTTGATAGCGAGGATTGATCTCGGCAATCAGGTTTTTAACTTTGCCTTCGTCTAAGGTGAGTGCTGCTTTATTCATGGCGATCAGCCAAGGCAGCGTCATGCTTTCTAACTGTGGCTCCAAATCTTCTAAACCTGCTGGTAATAGGGGCCCTGTTTGCTGCAACATGTCATCTGGCGTGTCATAGATATAGTTCACACCGAGGTGGTGTTGCATCTTTTCAAAGAGGACTGACTCTTCAAAGGGCTTCCGTACAAAATCATCAAAACCGACTTCTAGCACCGAGGATCGTGTTTCTTCAAAGGCATTCGCCGTGAGGGCTAAAATATAGCTTTTGGGAAACCCACTAGACTTTTGTTCCTCTGCCCGAATCATTGCCGTTGCTTCATAGCCATCCATCACCGGCATTTGCAAATCCATCCAGATCAAATGGGGGTGCCATTCACGCCATTGTTCTACGGCAGCCTGACCATGGGGGGCGACTCGTACATCAAAGCCAACGGAATCCAGGAGCTGTAAAAGCAAGCGTTGATTTTCCTCGCGATCCTCCGCAATGAGTAAACGATAGGATTTTTGCCCAGGTGCAAGGCATCGCACGCGTTGAAGCATTTTGGGGGGGCAGCAGTTCTCTTTTAAGACCTGAGTCTTGAATGAAAAACGCACGGTGGTGCCTTGCCCGGCCTGGCTTTCCATCGTGATATCGCCACCGAGAAGATTGACAAATTTTTTGCTGATGGGGAGACCCAGACCCGTTCCATCCTGAGAACGGCGGCCGCTCTCCGTTTGCGTAAAGGGGTCAAAAATGGTCTGTAGCTCCTGTGCTGAAATGCCTAGGCCGGTGTCTTTGACCTGGCACCAAATTTGGATCTCTGTCTCTCCCTCGGCGGCGCGCTCTTCTTTCAGCCATGTGCGTAGTGAGACTTTTCCTTGCTCAGTGAACTTAATGCCGTTTCCAATTAAATTGATTAAAATCTGGCGTAGTTTACTGGTATCCGTACGGACAAATTGAGGGACATCAGCGGCACGATGGATGGAGAGTTTTAAGCCTTGAGACTTTGCCTTGAGGCGGAACATGTCATAGATAGAATCCAGTAATCCATGCAGATCACAGTCTTCTTCATTCAGACTCAGACGACCCGCCTCAATTTTCGACATTTCCAGGATGTCATTGATCAAGGTTAAGAGATGAGCACCACTGCGGTTGATCGTATCTAGCGTTTCCTTTTGATGAGCACTCAGCGATGCATCGCGACACATGAGCTGGCTAAAGCCTAAAATAGCGTTCAGAGGGGTACGCAGCTCATGGCTCATGCTGGCGAGAAAAGAGCTTTTGGCTTGGTTCGCGGTATCGGCTTTTTCCTTGGCTTGCTTCAAAGCAGTAATCAGCTGGGATTGACGCTTTTTTTGAACCTGTAGCATCGACAAGAGCTGTCGCAAGCGTCGAGATTTTTGTTCGGCCTGATCTAATAAGTCAGCTTGCTGAATTGCTAAGCTCAGTTGCACCGCGATTTCCCGAATAAATTTAACTTCAGAGTCCTGCCACTGACGAGGGCCTGAGCATTGATGCACACACAATAATCCCCAGACCTGATCGCCTTCGAGGAGGGGCACTGAAACCACGGCTCGAACCTGAAAAGCCTCCAGCATCTCAAGATGATGCTTACTCAAATCGGCGTCATAGATATCAGATAAGGCCAGCAGATGCCCCTCTTGGTATTGCAGTGCATAGGGGTCGCCGTTGCGGCGACCATACGTTGTACGACCCAGGGCTGAGGGGAAAGAGGCGATCACATCTTCCGCCACAAACTCTCCGTCTGCTTCATGGGTATTGTCTGTAAAACGATGGATGCCGACGCGATCGGCGCTGAGAATGCGGCGCAGCTTGGTGACCGCCGTTTGAAAAATTTCCCGTGTATCAAGGCTTTGCCGAATTTCCTGGGTGATGTTGCCCAGGAGCAACGTCTGCTGAAGCTGCTTTTTGAGAGCATTTTCCGTTTGGTGACGTTCGATGGCAACTTTGATCAGCTCGACGGCCCGATCCATCAACACCTTGTCTTTGGGGGAAGGCGACTGAGGTTGGCTATAGTACATCCCCAATACGGCTAAGACGCGATTGTCCGACAAGACGGGTTGTGCCCAGGCGGCTCGCAAGCCAAATCGTAGGGCCAAATCATTGACGTACATGCCATGGGGATCACGTGCAATATCTGGCACGACCACGACGCGTTTGGTGTAGGCCGCCGCAGAACAGGCACCGCCATTGGGGCTGAGCGGCAAACCATCCATGGTCTGTATAAATTCTTGGGGCAGGCTCGGTGCAGCCTCATGGCGCAAGGTTCCTTGGCGAGGATGCATCAGCATCAACGAACAGAGTACGCCGCCCGATAATATTTCGGTAACCTCTACGACTTCTAGGAGGGTTTGTGCCAGCGGTGCTCCGTTCGCAATTAATCGTAGAATTTGGTTGTAGCTATCCAGACGCAGCTGAGTTTCATGGCTGACTCGAATCTGCTGCTCTATCGCTTTGTGCTGGTGTTTGAGTCTCGATTCAGCATATTTTCGTGATGTAATATCGTTGCGAATGGATAGATATTGATAGGGACGTTGATCCTCATCCAAAAATGGAACAATCGTCGTATCAACCCAGTAGTTGCTACCATCCTTGGCTCGATTACAGATTTCTCCTCGCCAGACTCTCCCCATCGTAATTTCACGCCACAGCGATGCAAAGAAATTTGGGGGATGATACCCAGAGTTCAGCAGGCGATGGGTCTTTCCGAGAAGTTCAGAGCGCTCATACTGGGAAATCTGGCAAAACTGATCATTAACTTGGGTAATGATACCCTTGGCATCGGTAATGACCACAATGGCAGACTGATCTAAAGCATAGCGATAGTCCTGCAACGCTTGCGCTGCACCCGTCGGGCTTGTCGAAATGGTCCCTAAAGTTGGACGATCCCCACCATTCAAGTCCAGTGAAGTTCTCTCCACTTGTAATGCCTTCCCGGTAAGCCACGAACTGAACAAGCAGATACCGATGCATCAGTCTTTCATACAAGCAAAGGAGTGAACGATACAGGTGATGAGAGTCACCGTCGCACCCCATCCAGGCATGAAAGAGCAATGGAACATCCGTCTGAACAATGGCCAGAGCGTATGGGTATCACGAGTTTAGAGTGCCCAGGAGATTACGGTCATCCCACACCCAGCCAACAAACATGATTAAGGCTTATTAAGCCATATCAATCCTACTAAATATCTTCTTCAAATGCCTGCAATCCTAATAGGATTCCATCAACAAGCTGCGTGGCAAATTGGTGATTTAAAGAAGTTTCACCTAGAAGCAGCCGATACCAAATGGGGCTGTAGATCAGATCAGCCGCCAGCTCAATGTTGAGATCATCCCGTAATTCGCCCCGCGCAATTCCCCGCTGGAGAATATCGCAAATCAGGCGGCGGCGCCCTGTGATGATCCGTTCGCGGAGGTTGTTGGCGATCGCCGGATTCGATTGGGCTTCCACCATAATGCCAGCGAGAGCTTGGGCCGATGCGCCGGTTTTGAGCAACGCGATGAGCTGTTCCACCCAGTGAATCAGATCACCCTGTACGGTTCCCGTATCCGGATCTGAGAGGGATTGGGCCACCAGACCCTGGTACACCTCCAGAACCACATCGGCCTTAGAAGGCCACCAGCGATAGATCGTTTGCTTGCCGACACCGGCCCGGCGGGCGATCGCTTCAATGCTCATGCCAACGTAACCCGTCTCCTGCAAGAGCGTCGCGGCAGCCTGCAAGATTGCCTGGTGAGACGCTTCACTGCGTCGCCGTCCAGGACTTCCCTTCGGAGAAACGCCGGGGGCACCGGCTGGTGAGGTGAATGACCCACCACCGGGCTTTTGGACTGATGTCTTTGCAGCCGTGCGTTTATGAATTGTTTGAGCAGAATGTCTAGCCATAGGAAGTAATATGCAGCCCTGCTGAGTGTCACTGCTTCATCCAGTGTTTCCCTAGATGTTGAACACCTCGGATAAGTTCCCCTCGGGCGTCAGGCTTACAAACTGGCTCCTGGACAAAAATCAAGCAGGGGAGCCATGTTGATTCGACATTCATCCTCGGGAAATCTAAGCGCAGCAGCCCTTAAAGCATCCATAGGGGCACAGCTCGGTTGCTTTCGCTCATCAGCACAATAGGGGGCAAGATGTGAGTAATTCTTTTAATCCCGTCGCGACTTGCCGCGATTTGGCCAAGCCGTTTAACACCGGACACCTCCAGGTAATCAGCAACGGAGTTACCTGGACTGTGTCCCTCATTCAAGGTCGGCTCCAGTATGCCGTCAACTCGATTCAATCCTTAGAAACGCTGGAATATCATTTGCTCAAATTGGGCTGTGATGCAGCGGTTCAGACGCTCCGCAACATATCTCAAGGCGATTTAGAGCAGTTCAGTGTCCAACCGGATGCGAGTCGCAGTGGCTGGCTATCGAAGGTGGCTGAGTGGCTCTTTGCTAAGGAGGTTTTAACTGAAGCCCAGCTGTCAGCCCTCACGCTAGACATGTCCAAAGATGCTTTGGAGTCTATGATGTGGCTGACCAGCGGCAGTTGGAACTGGACCTTGAGCGAATCGACCCAGGGTTTCCATAGTCAAGCCAATGACTTGCTCGATTTTCCCACTCTGATCAACGAACTGGAGCAATCGACCCAAGCTTGGCAACAGTTGCGACCGCTGATTACCTCTCCCTACCAGCAACCCTATTGCCAAAATATGGCGCTCCTGAGCCAGCCTGTGAAAGGGGGCATGCTATCCGGCGAGATTTTATCAACGTTGGTCAAGCTGATGCAGGGCGCGAGTATTCGTAAGCTGTCTGTGTTTTTGAAGCAAGAGCCCTTCAAGGTTGCCCAGCTGCTTTATCCCTATCTGGCCCATCGGGTGCTATTGCTGCAGCCTCCGAATGCCCCCCATAACCAGTTTCCGCCCATTCCCCCCAGTGCCACAGAACTCGCGTCGGCTCGTACGCCACTGACCGTGGGTCGAGCTTCAGCAGCCCCCGCTCCTGTCCGTCAGACTGCTGCCCCGAGTGCGACGCCAGTTTCCACTGCTTCTCGCAAGAAAATTGTTTGCATCGATGACAGCCCGGCGATGCTGGACACCATTGAGCGATACCTGGGCGCCGAAAACTTCGAGGTGATTACCGTTGAAAATCCGATGGAGTCTTTGACAGCGCTCTTTGGTATGAAGCCAGACTTAATTTTGATGGATGTTTCGATGCCGGGTATCAATGGCAATCGCCTGTGCCAAATCCTTAGGCGCAGCGCCATCTTCAAGGAAATGCCTATCATCATGGTGAGCGGTAACACGGGAGCGTTGGACAAGGCAAAAGCCCAAGCATCCGGTGCCACCGACTATCTCACAAAGCCATTTTCTAAAGAAGATTTGTTGGCCATTGTGGACACCCATTTAGTCCATACCCAGGCCATATAACCGTCTTCAGCAATGGAGTCTGCCTCAGACTCCATTGCTGTAGCCCTATTTTTCCACTTAAGACTGAGTAACGAAGGAGATCCCGTGAGTAAGAATGTTCTGATTGTGGATGACATGCAGTCTCAGCTTCAGCTGATATCGAATTACTTGGAGCGCGCTGGCTACACCGTGACAACCGCAGAAAGTGGCGCCGCTGCGCTGGAGCAGGTCAAGCATCATCGCCCTGATATTGTCGTGACCGACCTCGTCATGCCGGAACTCACTGGCTTAGAACTCTGCCGCGAACTGAAGCGGATGCCCGAGACCTCGGATATTCCCGTGATTGCCTGCACAACCAAGGACCGCAAGATGGATAAAAACTGGGCCAAGCGTCAGGGGGTTGCTGCATATGTGGTCAAACCCTGTACGGAACAAGAACTTGTCGAAGTGGTGAATTCTATCTCGGTAACGCTGTAAGACCCATGTCTACGATCGAACCTACTGTCGGACGGGCGATAACCCCTGGAGAAGGCAATGTAGAGAATGTGGGTGATAGCTCTTCCCCCCACATTCTCTCCCAGGGGCACAATGCCCAAGCGATGCAATCAGTTACAACAGAATCACCGTTAGACCGGCTTCAGCGATTATTGCCGGATCTATTCGAACCTCGCCAGCAAACGGGTGAGCTGTTTCTCAAGTTCCAATTGGATACAACGCTGCAGGCAGCTATTTCCCTGGAGCGGGTTGTCGAGACACTCCAGATCCCAGCGGCAAGCGTCACGCCGATTCCGAATATGCCCGTCTCAACCCTCGGTCTGATGAGCACGAAGGGTCGAGTGTTTTGGGCCGTTGACTTGGTGAAATTGCTGGAGATGCCGTCTCCCCTCAGGCGATCGCGACGCTATGAAGTCATCATTGTTCGAGCATTGCCCGTCAATAATATGGCTCGCCCGAGTGGCATTGATACGGAAGAGGAATTGTTGCTGGGTCTTGTCGTGAGCCATATTCGCGGCACGCTGCGTCTCAATCCGGACGATGTGGCATCGCCAGAAGAGGAAGTCTTTCCTGAACTGATTCCCTTTTTGCAAGGGCAAGTCGGTCAGGGAGACGAAAAAATTATGGTCCTTAGCGTTGAAGCCATTTCCAATGCCAGGGGGCTGATTTCGCGTCCGACTTAGGCGATCGCTATCTGAACATGACCGCTCCTTCCTTGCTGCTGCCTCGATGATGGATCGGGCCTACGGTTCCTAGGCTCGTTTTCGCTCACTGTATTGCTCCCTGAATTGCTCCATTTTCCGTTTCCTCCCATTACAACGTCATGGCCTCCCAAACACCTTCTTCCATCCAACCTGCCGAACTCAATCCTGAGCATTCATCCCATACGGCAGCCTCCGAAAACGTCGATCCCACAGTGACCCTTTCCACTGACCAGAAGACTGAGGTCGTGGCCGGAGAATCAGGCGCAATGGAAGAACTCCAGGGAGCCATGATTGAGAGTCAAGTTTTTGAGCCGAACCAGGGCAACACCCTCCGCCGCCGATTGCTGCTGACCCTCATGCCCACGACGATTGTGCCGTTGGTGATTGCTGGTTTTTTCGGCTTTCAAGTGGAAAAACAAAGGGTGCAGCAGGAAGCCCTAGGTCTGTTGCAAGAAAAGTCATTCTTGTCTGCCGACATCGCCTCAGAATTTGTTGAGCATTCTTTGCAGACGCCCGCGACGATTGCAAAGTCTCCATCGACACAACAATTACTGCAAAAGAGCAGTGAAAAGGTGGCAGAAGGCTCTCTCGCTGGGCAAGAAATTGTAGAGCTTGAAGAAGCTTTTGCCGACACTAAGCTATTACTTGAAAATTCTGGCATGAATCAATATCTCGCTCAAATGAGTGAGCTAAAGAATTTGGCAGAGGTCTTCATCACAGAAAAAAATGGCTTTAACGTAGCCTATAGCAGCCCGATTTCTGACTTTGTTCAGCGTGACGAAAGCTGGTGGAGAAAATCGAAAGAGCAAGGGCAACATATCGGCTCGCCTGAATATTCCCGTGCCAATGAGAGTGGTGCACTTTCGGTGAGTGAAGCGATTCGCGATGAGAAAACGGGAGAATTCCTGGGGGTGATCCGGGCACGCGTTCTCACCAAGGAGTTAGAGGAACGGATCGCCACGTCGATTCAATTTGGTACAGCGGGTGCCTCCCAAGCTGTCCAAATTCTGGATGCAGAAAATGGCATCGCATTCAATCCCATTTCAGATGCTGGCGTGTTGAAAGACAGCACAGAAGTCATTGGTGGAGCAACCATTGCAACCCTGGCTCTTGTTCTCCACCAGGAACTTCGGGCGCTCAGTTCAGCTGGGGAGCAGCTTGCATCTGAAGATCTGAGTGGCGCTTCGACCGCAGACTCTACGGGGGAGGCCGAAGCCAATGAAGGCAGCGGAATCAGTCCTGCGCTACTCGAGTCTATTCAAACGCGTATCATTGAGCGCACAGGCATTAATTCCGCTGAGATTACTGCGTTCAGGTCCGCTGAAGGCGATCTTTTACTCCGGGCACTGGCACAAATTGGCACTAAAAACTATGCGCTGACAACGGTTTCGGAGACGGATTGGGTCTCTATTGCCTCCGTAGACGTATCCGAAGTGGAATCCGCGGGCAACGACTTGATCATGGTCTTTGCCGCAACCACGACAGTCCTGAGTTTGGCTGCGACTGTCGTCCTGCTGCTGTTGGCCAGTCAGCTCTCTGCACCGCTGAAGTCCCTCACCACAACTGCTGAGGAAGCAACGACGGGTAACTTCGATATCCGAGCGAACCTGCAAGGCACCGTTGAGACACAAACCTTGGGTCAGGTCTTCAATACGCTCCTCAACCAGATTCAGGGTCTCCTCAACCAGCAGCAGCAGGCCGCGGCTGAGCAGCAGACCTTGCGTGAGGAATTGGAGGAAGACATCAGCTTGCTGATGGAAGACATTAGCGATGCGGCCGATGGTGACCTGCGCGTTCGGGCAAAACTCACCGAAGGTGACGTGGGTATTATTGCCGATCTCTTCAATGCCATTATTGAGAACCTGCGACTGACCACGATTCAGGTGAAGTCATCCACGGGGGAAGTGACGACCTCTCTGGCAGTCAATGAAGCGGCCATTCGTGAACTGGCTGAGCAGGCCATTGATGAGGCGCGATCGCTCAAGGAGACGATGGAAGCTGTGGAAGACATTTCTTGCTCGATTCAGGAAGTCGCCACCAACGCAGGTCAAGCCTCTCGCCTCACCAAAGACACCTACACCACGGTCCAGGCCGGTACCGAATCCATGGATAAAACCGTGGAAAGTATCCTCGGTCTCCGCTCCACGGTCGGTGAAACGGCGAAAAAGATTAAGCGACTGGGTGAATCAGCCCAAAAGATTTCCCAAGCTGTGGGCCTGATTGACGAAATTGCCCTCAAAACCAACCTCCTGGCTGTGAACGCCAGTGTGGAAGCAGCCCGTGCCGGAGAAATGGGCCAAGGCTTCACGGCGGTTGCTGAGCAAGTCGGCTCCCTGGCTGAACAATCGTCATCTGCTACTAAGGAAATTGCCCAAATTGTGGCCAGTATTCAAAACGAAACCCAGGAGGTGGTTGAATCCATCGAAACGGGGACAGCCCAGGTGGTTAATAGTACAAACTTGGTGGAAAACACGAAGCGGCGACTGGCAGAAGTGTTGCTGAAATCAGAGCAAATTAATGAACTGATGCAGAAAATTTCTGCCTCCACATCCTATCAAACTGAATCTTCCGCTGCGGTCACAGCGCTCGTGAAACAAGCGACAGAAGAATCTGAACAGCGTTCCGAGTCGTCCAGTGACATGGCCCAGGCGATTCAGCAAACTGCCTCTATCGCGCGTGAACTTCAGGCCTCTGTGGAGCAGTTCAAGGTTGATGAAGCAACCGGTGAGACGATCATCAATGAGACCCAAAGTTAGCATCAGGGTTGATTGAGCTAGTTTTGCCTTCATAACTGGCCTTGTCACCGCACCCACTCCGTTTGTCTGTTTCTTATCTTCCCATCCACCCAGCGCGCTGCCCGAGAGACGAATCATGGACACAGATCAGCAGGTTCGGCTAAATTTCCTTGAGGAATCCGTCGAGTATTTTGAGCAAATCGAAGAGGTCCTACTAGGCCTTGAAGCCTCCGAGACGAAGCCACAACAGCTGGATATTGCCCTGCGGGCAGCGCACTCCATTAAGGGCAGTGCAGGCATGATGGGATTTACCAGCATGGCCACTGTGGCTCACCGTCTGGAAGATTTTTTCAAGATTCTGCGAGCACGCCAGATTCACGTCGATTCAGAGTTAGAAACTCTCTTTTTACGCGGGATTGATTGTCTCAAAGAAATCCGTAATATTCTGGCAGCGGAGCAATCCATCGATGAGGCTTGGCTGAATCGTCAGGCCCAGCCTATTTTTGATCAGCTGCAAGAACGACTCGGTGAGCTGAGTGAAGAAGACGAAGACAGACTGCTTTCGGGGGAGGAAGAAGTCGATGTTGCCCTGATGATCTTCAACAGTGGTGTTGAAGAGGTCTTGACGAACTTTGAGGCGGAATCTGCCACCCTCGGGAACGAAGCACTGCGTCAATCCTTCATCACCACAGTCTCCCAGCTCTCAAACCTGGGTCTAATGGGGGAAATCGACCCATTTGTGGAGCTCTGCGCATCGATTCAAGTCCAGGCGCAGACATTGGACATTGCCCAAATCCATGCGTTTGTTGAGCAGTCGCTGCAAGTCTTACAGCGATCGCAGTCCCTGGTGCTCATTGGCCGCGTTAATAATCTGCCCACCCAGGTCACCTTCAAACCGGTGGACGGCCCTCCCCCAGTCTCGGCTCCAGAGGCTGTTGATGTGTTAGCAACGGATGCTAATGCGGACGATGGTGATGGGCCCTTGGGTGAGCCGATAGCTGTCGAGCCGATCCCCCTGGGCACCATGCCTGAGATGCCAGCACTCGATCTGAGTGAACTGGAAGCCATGCAGGCTCAGATGGAAAAAGTACTCGCTGAGCCCAATGCTCTGGATGCAGCACCGGCGTTTCCTGCAGCCACGGCTCCCACGGCAGACCTCAGTGAAGTACAGGAGCTGAGTGCCGTCGAGCTAGCGGCTTGGCAAGCTCAACAACAAACGATTGCATCAGATGACGAGCTGGTGGATGCCACCGATTCAGTACCCGACAATACTGTGGGAGCAACGGTCTCGGTGGAGCTGGCCGAGCTTCAGGACGCGATCGCAGAGATTAACCAACTGGATCTCTCGGAAGCCCTAGATGCAGCAGCCCTAGAAACCAAAACTGCGGAAGAAGCGGTACCCATTGACCCGGCTCAGGCTGCGATGAAAGCATCCAAGCCAGTGGCCTCCCCCCCAGCGCAACGCTCGGCACGAACGGCGGCTTCACCCCCCCGGACCACGGTGGCACCGCCCCAGCGTTCCGCTACGCTCAGAATCTCCGCTGAGGATCTCCGCCAGGTTAATACGCTGTTCAGTACGCTTATTCTAGAGCGTAATACTATTAACTTGCGTCAGCAACAGCTCACGGGGTTTGCTGAGCGACTGCAAGAGCGGATGCATGCACTAGAGCTGTTTAATCTGCGCTTACGCCAATGGTATGACCGAGCCTCCATGGAGGGGCTCGTACAGCCCAATCGTGTTGGTCTTGTACAGAACGCCATCGCTGCCTCCTCTGCCACCGAAGATTTTGACACCTTGGAGATGGATCAGTACTCCGAACTGCATCTCATGGCCCAGGAACAGATGGAAACCGTCGTTCAGCTCCAGGAGGTAACGGCCGATATTTTGTTGGGCCTGCAAGACATGGGCCAGGCAACTCAAAAGCTCAATAGCACCACGCGATCGCTCCAAGCCCGCATCACTCGTACACAGATGCGGCCCTTCTCCGAGATTGTGGGGCGTTTCCCTCGGGTGATTCGCGATCTTTCTTTGCAGTACAACAAGCAGGTTGATCTACGAATTGAAGGTGAAACAACCCTCTTTGAACGGGTTGCCCTAGATGCCTTAACGGATCCGCTCAATCACCTGCTCCGCAACTGCTTCGACCACGGTATTGAGCCCGCCGAAGATCGCCTAGCCGCTGGAAAACCGCCCGAAGGAATTATCACGATTCGGGCTTCGCAACGAGGGAACCAAGCTCAGATTACAATTATTGATGATGGTCGTGGCATTGATCTCGATAAGATTCGGGCCAAAGTCCGCCAGCATGACATCCCTGAAGAGCATATTGCTCAAATGAGTGAGCGGGAGCTGCTCTCCTTGATTTTTGATGCAGGCTTTAGTACCGCAGAAAAAGTCACCGAGCTATCGGGTCGTGGCGTCGGCATGGACGTCGTGCGCACTAACCTCGAAAAACTGAAGGGCGATATTCAAGTCGAAACTAAGCTTGGCGAAGGGAGTACCTTCACGATCACCCTGCCGTTGAGCTTGTCAGTCATACGAATTATGTTGCTCGAGCAACAAAAGATGGCCTTTGCTGTTCCTGTAGATGCCGTGACAGAAATGCTCGTCTGTCAGGAAGATACGATTATCCGCCCGCCCCATCAACAGCCCTATGTCAACTGGAAGGATCAGCAGGTTCCCTTGACGGATCTCGACCAAAGTCTCACCTTCCGAGGAAGTAATGATCCCCTTCCCTTGGAAGGAACACCCTCTATCAACCAGCCTCTCATTGTGATCATTAATGACTCGGGTCGCCACCATGCTCTCCTGATTGACCGCTTTTGGAACGAGCAAGAGGTTGCGATCCGACCCGTGATGAGTCCGATGCCCATGCCCCTAGGCTTTTCCGGGACGACTGTCTTGGGGAATGGTCGGGTTATTCCTCTGGTTGATCTCGTGCAACTCGTCCGTTCTGCGGCAGAACACCGAGAGCTGGTCAGGCTAGAAGCAGAGCTTGCCGCTAAACAATCCTCCCAAAATCTCCCATCTGGATCAGCAACAGCATCGGCTGCAGCAGAGGATGAATTTTATTTCAATGACGAGGTGATGAATATTGATGACTTGACTGAAACCTTTGCCAAGCAAGCGGTCTTAGTCATTGATGATTCTGTCCATGTTCGCCGCTACCTCACCATGACGCTCGAAAAAGCAGGCTATGACGTTGAGCAGGCTCGGGACGGACAAGAGGGCGTGGACAAGCTTCTGGGGGGTCTGAAGGTCAACGCGGTCTTGTGTGATGTTGAGATGCCTCGCCTAGATGGCTATGGTGTTTTAGATGAAATCAAAAGTCGTCCAGAGTTTTCCGACTTACCGATTACGATGTTGACCTCGCGCAACAGCGATAAACATCGCAAGCTGGCCATGAACCTGGGGGCGTCGGCCTATTTCTCAAAGCCTTACAACGATCAAGCCCTACTGAAGGCGCTAGAAGATCTCATTGAGGAATCCCGAAGTAGCCTCGTCTAAGGATATCTCCAGATAACAAAATCCCTATACAGGCATGTGGCGCAGCGTTGCTCATGCCTTGCATCAACGGCTTCCGGCAAAACCTGCCCGCACGGCAGAGTACGTTGCTGCGTAGATATTTCTGTCGGTGACCCCTTGCTTGCAACATCCAGGTATTGGAGGCGTGAGCCATTCTCTGATGCCTGAATGTTGGCTCAAAGTAATGGCTCGTCCAAAGCTGCAAAAGCGATGGGTTGATCCGCAATGCCACAAATTCCACATCGATAGCGTTAGTCAGATGACTTGCTAGGGCATGTTAAATATTATACTCTCTCGAAGGCTAAGCCCTGAAAAGCCCGAGGGGGTTTTCAGCTTCGTTACCCCCAAAACTTGATTGGTGATTTTAAATCATGCGTAGAAGAACAGTCATCAAGTCCTCGGCCCTCCTGGCACTCGGTGCAGTATCCTCTGTTGGACTCAATAGCTGCGGCAATAAGTCCGCCACTTCTCAAAATGGTGGGGCAGGTCCTTCCGATCAAGTCTTGCGTGTGGGCCTCGTTCCTTGGGTCGGCTGGAGCCGTACTCACATTGCGGAAAAGAAAGGCTTTTTTGCAGAAGAAGGCATCAAGGTTGAGCAAACCGTTTTTGATACGGTCACTGCAGTCAACGATGCGCTCCTAGCCAAGGAAATCGATTTGGCTTGGTTGGTGGCAGCAGACCTGGTGGTCCTTGCCGATGAAGCACCCGGACTAAAGTTTGTCATGGCCTCAGACTATTCTGGGGATGTGGATGCGATCGTCGGTCGCAATATCGGTGGTGCAGAAGGGGCACGCGGTAAGACATTTGCTCGGGAAGATATTCCATTTCAGATCGTTTTTCTCCACAAGTATTTGGAGTCAATTGGTTTAAACGAGAAGGATATTAAGGTGGTATCCCTAGAGGTTCCTGATGGGGCCAAGGCGCTACAGGCGAAGGAAGTGGATGCAGTGGCTGCCTACGAGCCCTTTGTCGGCAGTGCACTCAAAGAAGAAGGTGCCGAAATCCTCTTCTCTGCAGAAGGGACGAACATCATTGCTAACGGTCTGGCCGGTCACAGCCCTGTGCTTCAAAGCCGTCGCCAGGACATCCTCGCTTACATGCGTGGCCTCAACAAAGCACTGGACTATGCCAAGGCAAATCCCGACGAAGCCAATCAAATGATTGCTGAGTGGGTGGGTGCCACACCTGAGGAAACCAAGGAAATTATGGCCAAGGTCAACCTCATGGACCTAGAAGCGAATAAGTCCATCGCCTTCTCCCCCAGCAATGAGCTCAATATTGCCAATAGCTTTGACTCGGCAGTGCCGATTTTGGTGAGTGCGGGCAAGGCAACCTCTGAAGTACCGGGCGCTAGTTTTGTGGATTCCTCCTTTGTAGACGCGCTATAGGCCTTGATCTATCAGGATGGTTTCTTCTGATCGTTTCCTAACGATATAGTTAGATTCTTAATAGACCCATCAGCCATGTCTTACTGCCAAGGTGTAGACAGCTAAAAACAGGAAAGGAAGCAAGAGCACATACAGCTCTTGCTTCCTTTTTGCTAAGCGACAATTTTTAAACTTGTTCTCTAGACATAGCCTAGATCGGTATCATCCATGGCTTGAGGACAAGCTTTCGCGGAGGATAGCCCATGGCCTTGTCTCTGCTCAGAAAGGGTAGGCGTAGAGCAGAGACAAAGGCAAGGCACTACATAGAAGCTTGCAACGCTCGCTCCTCACGCGACTCGAACGTCGGTGCCATTTCAATCACTCCCATCTCACAGAAGGACTTAAAATAGGCCGTCAACATCTCGCTACCCATCTCGGGACAACGAATGCCAGCTTCAGTCAGTTGCTTGAACATCCGAGGGCTTTCAAAGTAGAAGGACCCTAGGGACTTCTGAATGAAGGGCTGGTTCGTGAAGAAAGTAGTGAGGAAGAATAAGGTGTCGCCAGGAACCGGGCTGGCCGCTGGAATTGCTTTGCTGCACCAAGCTTCATAGGAGAGACTGTCCACGGCATAGCCTGCCTGAGTCATCCAAGTCACTAAGTCATTCCACATGAGAGGATGAGGACTCACAATATTAAAGGATTGACCTAAAGAGGACTCTGCCAAGGAGAGGTGAACAATCGCCTGGCTGGCATAATCCACAGGAATGAGATTCAGGGCTGCATCTAGCTGTGGAGCGGCACCAATTTGCAAACATCCCTTGACCATCTGGGTGACAAAACTAGAGGCAGACGAGATGCCTAGATGAGAGTCACCCATGACATTGCTCGGCCGGTAGATGGTCGCGGGAATGCCACGCGCTTTGGCCGCTTCAACGAGCGATTCTGCGACACGCTTGGTCTTGGCATAGCCACTGTAGAGTGACTGGGGAGCAGATGCGGATGCATCTTCATGGATGGTTTGAATGGCCAATTCATTGGAGCCTTCAAAGACATCAACCGTGGAAACATGGTGAATTGGCTTGACCCGGCTCTGACTCGCCAACTGGAGAATGGCCTCAGTACCGGTGACGTTAGAAGGCTTAAGCACGGGATAGGGATAAATGACATTGACCCATGCACCACAGTGATAGATGACATCCAGTTTCTCTGCTAAACGGTCAAAGATGTCAGCCTTCATCCCCAAGTTTGGCAGTGCTAGACTGCCTAATACAGGAATGACACGACTTTCAAAACTATTCTCCCAGAGCTGATAGCGTTGTAGGCTTCTGCGTAGGCGAGCTTGGCCTTCTGCCAAACTGGTTGCCCGAACTAAACAATACACATCGCCACGGGTTTGCTGAAGCAGCTCTGACAGGAGATAAGTGCCGAGGAAACCAGTTGCGCCAGTCAAAAAGATCTGTGGCGTGGTGACTTCGGGCTGAGCAGGAAGGGTGATGGAGGCATCGAGAATCATCTCCTGATCAAAGTCAACGGCATTGGCCTGATCTCCCTTTTGGCGCAATTCTTCAATCACCTGAGCGACGCCTGAAATCGTCGGCTTTTCTAGGAAAAGGCTCATGGGTACTTCGAGTTCAAACTCGGTTTGTACTTCATGAATCAGATGCAGTGCCATGAGAGAATGGCCACCCAAGGAGCAGAATGTCTCATGGATGCCAATTTGCTCGACCTTCAAGATCCGTGACCAAATGACGGCGAGCTGGATCTCAACCGTTGTTTTGGGGGCAACAAAATCTCCCCGCTCAGTACAACTCCATTGCGGGATGGGTAGAGCGCGTCGATCAATTTTGCCATTGGGGGTGAGTGGCAATTCATCCATGACCACAAAGGCCGAGGGAACCATATGGACCGGCAGTTTTTCGGCCAGGTAACTATTGAGGCGTTGAGGGGTAATGCTCTCTTGTTGCTCAGTCAGAGGAACGACGTAAGCCACCAGTCTGGGGCTTCCATTCTCGTCTTCCCGTGCCATCACAATGACTTTATTGATGGACCCTTGGTCAATGAGGGCAGCTTCAATTTCTCCAAGCTCGATCCGGAAACCACGAATTTTGACTTGGTGGTCGATTCGTCCTAGGAACTTGAGATTACCGTCGGGCAATTGAATCGCGAGGTCGCCAGTCTTGTAGAGGCGATCGCCTGGTACATCACTGAAAGGATTGGCGATAAACTTCTCGGCAGTCATTTCAGGGCGGTTGAGATATCCCCGTGCTAAACCCGCACCAGCAATATAAATTTCACCATCCATGCCATCGGGCACAGGCTTCATCTGCGCATCGAGCAAATAAACGCGAGAATTCGGGAGGGGACGACCAATCGTCGGTACATTCGTTGCACCTTTTTCAATGCGTACAGCTGTGGAGTAGGTAGTGTCCTCAGAGGGACCGTAGAGGTTATAAACCGACTTCACTTGCTCCAGTTGATAGAGCTTTTGCACGAGAGCATTTTGGAGGGGCTCACCCGCTAGGTTAATGGTGTGGACGGATTGAGGAATACCATTCACTGCATGGAGTGCATCGATGGCAGAGGGGACCGTGTTGATCAGCTTGATTTTTTCTGCTGCCTTCAAATGAGGCACTTCCAAGGCATTCTCTGCCAGGATGAGGGTGCCTCCGGATCCTAAGGTCACGAAAATTTCAAAGACGGATAGATCAAAACAAATGGAGGTAGAACCCAGCACACCAGACCAGCAATCCGGATCAAAATAGTCTTGGCTCCAAACTGCTAAATCAATGGCATTACGGTGCTCGATCGCAACACCCTTGGGGCGTCCTGTGGAACCAGATGTATAGATGACATAGGACAAATTATCCGATTGAACAGCACTGTTCGGATTGGTTGTGTTCTGCTGTTCAATCTCTGACCAATCTGTATCAAGTAGAATCGTTTTTGCATCATGAGATGGCAAAATATTTTCCATCGAAGACTGAGAAATGAGCAGAGGAATCTGCGTATCTTCGATGATGAACCCTAGACGCTCTTTGGGATACTTGGCATCAAGGGGAACATAGGCACAACCGGCCTTTAAAATGCCCATGAGAGCAGCAACCATTTGAATCGACCGATCGACACAAATACCCACGAGCGATTCTGGCTGAGCCCCGAGGGACTGAAGGTGATGGGCGATTTGATTCGCCTGTTGATTCAGAGCTTCGTAGGTGAGTTCTCCTTTCTGAGAAATGATAGCGACTTGTTCTGGTTGTTGCAGAACTTGCCTCTCAAAAAGATTATGGATGCAGAGGTTTTGGGTGTCGCTTAGCATGTCTTTTAGCACAAGTATTTAGGATGAAATCAGAGAATAAGAGTGAAGCAACAACAACATCTGGGATGCCTACCATTAAAGATTACCAACATGGAATCTCTAAATATCGCTTCTGCCTCAATCTGTCTCCTTTGCTATTTTGAAATACAAGCTAGTGATGAATTACTCCGACAATTTTCAGAAGTAATCATTCTTTGATTAATTGATTTTCCAAAAAAATATTCAATTTATCAATGCAGGATAGTTATGTAAGAAAGAAAAAATAGTAGAATAATGATTGAGCTTATACCAATTTTATATCGCCTCTTTTTGTTCTATTTGTTTGTCAAAGTTTGATGCCTCAAAATTATTTTGACCCTAGTGGTCTAATCAGCAGCAGTTAAAGCCCCTAGTGAGCATTACAGAAGACATGGGGTGATGGAACGCTTCGCTGATTGTCCGAGGTGAAAAAGCAGTATTTCCCCGGTTTTCATCCCAAGCGCTGACATCATGGCTAGCGCTGACATCACAGCTAGCGTTGTCAGCCTCTTGATTTAATCCGTATTGTTGAATTCTTTGTGACGGAAGGGAAAACAAAGAACAGCGTCACCCATGATGGGAAGACAAAAAAGGTCTATCGGGAGGTTGTCAGCGTATGGGCAGAATTGAAGGAAAAGCCTGTGTGGTCACGGGGGCAGGGTCCGGCATTGGCAAGGCGATCGCAGAGCGCTTTGCAGAAGAAGGCGGCCGGGTCCTCTGCGTTGATGTAAATGGCGAGACTGCGACTCAAACCGCCGAAGGGATTGAGGCTGCGGGGGGCACTGCGGCATCCTTCAGTGCTGACATCAGTGACGATCAACAGGCCCAGGCCTTCATCGAGCAATGCGTTGCGCTATACGGCAGCCTCGATGTCTTGGTCAACAATGCAGGGGTCAATCTTCCAGGCACTTTCCATGAAGTGAGCAATGAGGAGATCGATCGCACCATCGACATCAATCTGAAAGGCACGATCTATTGCAGTCGTGCAGCCATCCCCCAAATGTTGAAGCAGGGGGGCGGTAACATCGTGAATATTTCTAGTGTGAATGGCCTGGTATCTGAGCCCTTCCTCTGTCTCTACTCTGCATCGAAGGGGGGCATTGTGATGTTGACCCGAGGGATCGCGCTGGACTACGCCAAGCAAGGTATTCGTTGTAACTGCATTTGTCCGGGATGGGTGGATACGCCCATTAACTATGCCCATGCCGATCTGTTGGGAGGCATTGAAAAGGTCTATGCCTCCGTCGATCAGTTCCAGCCCATTGGCCGACCCGGTGAACCCCGAGAAATTGCCCATTTGGCCCTCTTTTTGGCCTCTGATGAAGCCTCGTTGATGACCGGATCGATCATTACAGCGGATGGTGGTATGACCGCTCAGTAAGGAGCAGCGGCGTTACCCCGCAAGATATTGGCGCATTTGTCCCTGACGATGGCGGAGACGGGCGATCGCCTGACGTTCCAACTGACGAATCGACTCCCGACTACGGTTCATGCGTTCACCAATCTTGGCGAGGGTCAAACCCACCCCATCATCCAGGCCGTAGCGCAAAATCAGGACCTGCCGTTGTTGTGGCGTCAGATCCGCCAGCATCGTTGCAAAGTCATGCTTCATGCCTTCCTGCCAGGTGTAATCCTCAGGAGAGGTGCGATCGTCTTCCAAGATGTCCTGAAGCTCCATATCCTGGTTTTCGCCGAGACGCAGGTCCAGGGACAGCGGCTGGCGCCCTAGATCGAGATACTCACGGACCTTGGCGACATCTAGATCCAGGGCCTCAGCGAGTTCCGCCACCGTGGCAGCACGGCCCAGCTTTTGCATCAGCTCACGCTGGTGCCGCTTCAGCTTGTTCAAGGTTTCATTGATATGGATGGGGAGACGGATGGAGCGAGACTGCTGCGCGATCGCCCGCGTAATCCCTTGGCGAATCCACCAGTAGGCATAGGTTGAAAAACGATACCCCTGGGTTGGGTCAAACTTTTCGACGCCCCGCTCTAGACCAATGGAGCCTTCCTGGATCAAATCCAACAGCTCTAGATTGCGCTTTTGATATTTTTTGGCAATGGAAACGACCAACCTCAGGTTGGCTTTGAGCATTTTTTGCTTGGCTCCCTCGCCCCGCACCAGGGTTTGTTGGAGTTGTGCCTTCGGTATCTGTGCTTCCTCCGCCCATTCAGCGAGGGTTGGCTCACGTTTTAAGGACTCAGCCAGCGATTGCTTGACCTGGCGCAGTTTCATCATGGCCTGGACCCGCCGACCATAGCTCACTTCTTGCTCAGGGGTGAGGAGCGGCACACGGCCAATTTCTTGCAGATAGGTTTTAACCAGGTCTGTTGTGGGCTGACTCTTCGTTGAACGGAGCATCATGGTTCGCAAATCCCCAAAGCATCGATGAAACTATCTTCCGGGGAGCACCTGAAACCGTTCTAAGGTCGGGCTGAGAAATTTAAGGGCATTGCCTGAGAATTTGCTGAAACGGCCTATGGGTCGCTTTAGCACCAGTCAGCAATCCCAGTGCCACGGTGCAAAGCGCCAAAAAAACCTGGAGTTCTGCACCGAACTCCAGGTCGTTCAATAATGAGGGCCATCTACAGTGGGCGTTAGCCCGCATCTGGCTCAAAGGTCATAGAAATGCCATTCATGCAGTAGCGCAATCCCGTTGGCTTTGGACCATCATCAAACACATGGCCCAAATGGCCACCGCAACGGCTGCAGTGGACTTCGGTTCGAACCATGAAGAAAGAACGGTCCGTGTGTGTGCCTATCGCTGACTCATCGATAGGTGCGTAGAAGCTGGGCCAGCCAGTGCCGCTATTGAATTTGGTTTCGGCGGTAAACAGCTTTTGGTCACACCCCGCACAGTAGTAAGTGCCAGGTTCGTAGGTCTTGTCATAGGGAGAGGTGAAGGCACGCTCAGTCCCATGTTTTCGGAGCACCCGGAAAGCTTCCGGGGAAAGTTGCTCACGCCATTCTTCATCGGTTTTTTGAACTTCGTACTGTTCGTTTTTATCTGCCATGTTTCTTCGCTCAATTGCGCGAAAGCCCTGAGTTGAATGAGTCTACGCCTACTTTAGCAGGATTATATTAGGCCTGATCAGAGACTAATTGGATCCCTGTAGATAGGCGTCTGTCAACGTCTGGCTGGACAGCCCCTAACAATAGCTTTGAGAAAAGAAAAGTCAACTTCTGCCGTAATTCCCACGCGTGGGAATGATAGACCTAATAGACCGCAAGCAATCTAGACCCGAGAATGTCTAGAACGCCATCGATCTATCCCCGTAATTATCAACTCAAGCCGTCCTCACGGACCAGGGAACCCCATGACGAGCACCCGTCCCAGCCGCACCGGCCTGCCTAACCGCCAAGGTCGACTCATCCTCACCACACTGGAAAGCGTTCCCGGTAAAGAAATTGTTCAACATTATGGCCTTGTCCAGGGCAGTACCATCCGGGCCAAGCATGTGGGTCGTGACATTGCGGCGAGCTTCAAAAACTTAGTCGGTGGCGAACTCAAGGGCTATACCGAGTTGCTCCAAGAAGCGCGTCAAGAAGCGGTTGAGCGCATGGTCATGCAGGCTCAGCAAACGGGGGCCAATGCAGTGGTCAATGTTCGCTTTTCGACCTCCTCGGTTGCCCAGGGGGCAGCGGAATTGTTTGCCTACGGTACAGCTGTGCGGGTTCAGTAGGACATTACCACCATGGAAAATCTGATTGTTTTTGCCATTCTTCTGGCCCTGGGCTATGGCGTGGGTTCCTACCGAGAACGCCGCCACTACGAAGACATCAAACGACGGGAAAAGCAGACGCTGCACATCCCCATGATGAACTTTGGTGCCAAGCAGCCAATGCCCCAGGCTGATGATTGCGCCATGTTTGCGGGGAGTGTCGTCATTGCGAGCGACTACTTCAAAACGTTTACAGCGAGCCTGCGTAATTTGGTGGGTGGCCGGGTGACGGTCTATGAAACATTGCTTGATCGGGGTCGTCGAGAGGCCATGTTGCGGATGAAGGAGCAGGCGATCGCTTGGGGGGCCACAGAAATCGTCAATGTCCGTTTGGAAAACTCCACCATCGGCAATACCCAACGACGTAACGGCCAAGCCGCCATCGAGATCATTGCCTACGGTACGGCGCTACGTTAAGCCCCTTCAATTTTGGGCTGATTCAACGTTAGGGCTGATTAAACATTAGGTCCCCCTAACCTTAGGCCCCTGCAACCTTAGGCCCCTGCAACATTAGGCCCCTCCTCAACCATGTCCATGGAATATATCCCGCCAG
>CALIJJ010000070.1 GCA_938017515.1 uncultured Pseudanabaenaceae cyanobacterium | reverse complement strand
CTTTATCTTCAACAAGGTCTCTGAAGGCATCGACATCATCACTGATTTCAGCTGGAAGGAGGGAGATAAGATTGAAATCGATGCATCTAGTTTTGGTGCAACGGACAACAGTCAGTTCTCCTACGACTCTTCCAGTGGTGCGTTGTCCTTCAATGCCAGCCCCATCGATGGCATTCCTAAGAAGCAATTCGCCACCATCAGCAATACTCCTCCTGGCTTCAGCACCAACCTGGATATTGTCTTGGTCTAGGTTTCGAGCAGTTGTCTCTGCGGTATGGATGGCTATAAGTTGCTGATGCATTAAAGGCTGAGCGATCGCTAACCATTCATGACGTCTCCCCGTCTCCCCTCCATTGAGATCTCATGGAAGGAAGCGGGGAGATTTTCGCGACTGTGGGGTTGGGATACAACATGGGATACAACAGGGGGGAAGGTCATTCTTTAGAATGGGGTATCACCCATTCGCTGTAGCTCTAGAACATTTGACTTTTTCTGCGACTCTCTTTGCCCAATTTGTTCACACCCTCAGCACGATTCTGTTTTTTGAAATTGCAGGCGTGCCGCTGATTTTGGTGTGGCTGGTGACGGCGGCGATCGCCACCACCCTCCGCTTTGGCTTCATCAACCTGCGCGGACTGGGCCACGCGATCGCCATTCTCCGGGGCCAATACGACAGCGCCGAAGCCAGTGCCGTGGGACAGGTCAACCACTTCCAAGCCCTGGCCACTGCCATTTCTGCCACGGTGGGCTTGGGCAACATTGCTGGAGTGGCGATCGCCCTGCGTCTGGGCGGACCCGGTGCCATGTTCTGGATGACCCTGGCGAGCTTCTTTGGCATGAGCCTCAAGTTTGTGGAATGCACGCTGGGGCAAACCTACCGTCAGGTTCAGGATGATGAAATCGCGGATGTCCGTGTGGTGGGTGGACCGATGTACTACCTCTCAGCAGGTCTAGCGGAGCAAAACTTACCCACGTTGGGGCGGTGGCTGGCGGCGATGTTTGCGCTCTGCTGTGTCGGCGGGGCGCTCGGTGGGGCGGGGATGTTTCAGGTGAGCCAGTCCTACGGGGCGATTCAGCAGGTGATGAATGTACCCCGCTGGTTGTATGGCGGACTACTGATGGTGTTTGTGGGTTGGGTGACGCTGGGCGGGGCAAGCCGGGTGGGCCGAGTGGCGGCGCGGCTGGTGCCGACGATGTGTGCGGTGTATGGGGCTGCCTGTGTTTGGGTGATTGCGACCCATGTGGGGCAAGTGCCTGGTGTGGTGTCTGAGATCGTGCATCAAGCATTTATTCCCCAGGCTGCAGCGGGTGGTTTTCTGGGCGTGATGATGCAGGGCTTTCGGCGGGCGGCGTTTTCCAATGAAGCGGGGGTAGGGTCGTCGGCGATCGCCCATGCCGCCACGCGCAATCCGGAGCCGGTCCGCGAGGGCTTGGTGGCGATGTTGGAGCCGATCATTGATACGGGGATTGTCTGCAATCTCACTGCCCTGGTGATTCTCTTGACCGGGGTGTTGGAGGATTCTGCCCTGGCGGACTTGGGGGGCTCGCAGCTGACGTCAGCGGCATTTGGGTCGGTGATTGGCTGGTTCCCGTTGGTGTTGGCGGGGGCGGTATTGTGTTTTGCCTTTTCGACGATGGTGTCCTGGGGTTATTACGGTGAGCGGGCCTGGGCCTATTTGTTTGGTATGCAACGGGTGCTGCTGTATCGGCTGCTGTTTTTAGGGGCTATTTTTGTGGGGGCGATCGCCACCCCAGCGGCAGTGGTTGATTTCAGCGATGCCATGTTTTTGGCCATGGCGTTGTTCAATATTGCGGGGATTTATCTGCTGTCCGGACGGGTGAAGCAGGATTTGCGCAGTTATTGGGTGCGGCTGCGGGCAGGGGATTTTGAGGGGGTCGAGACGGCGGCGGCAACGACGGGGGACGCGCAAGCCTCGACCCTATGAGAATGCTCGGGTGTCATGAGAATGCTCGGGCGTCGGCGCCGTTTATCCCGCCGTTTATCCCGCCGTTTATCCCGCTGTTTATCCCGCTGTTCTTTGGGGCGCATGAAACAATCCTGCTAGGGCTCCGCCACATCGCTGGTTGCGCCGCTGCTGCGGACAAACGTCAGGACCTCACCGTTGCCTTCAAGGGTGAGCTGGGTGGGGCTGACCGTAAAGTCTGCGGGGCTGCCATCGAGCAGGAGGCGATCGCCCACCACCTCATACTGAACCACGCTGTCATCCATGGAAGAGAGGATCGTGCCTTCGTCGGTGAAGGTCAAGACAACCATCATTTCGCTCATCATGCCCGAGAGATGGGCTTGCTCCTGGGCCGATAGCTCCGAAACGTCCATCAGCTCTTCCATTTCCATTTCCCAGTCGCCGATCAGTAGGGATGCGGGGGAATCCGCTGATGGGCTGGGGGAAGCGGCTTGAACGGTGGCGGTGCTGGTTACCGAAGGCTTGATGGCAGATGGCGTGGTGCTACAACTGACCGTGAGAGAAACTAGGGAAAGGCCCAGAAGAAGGCAGGGGAGACTGGGAAGGCTCGGAAAGGGTCTGGGCATGGTAGAGGCGAGATGGCGTTGGTGATACGGTTATGGGCATCCAGGCATGTCACAGCCTAGGATGTTTGGTGTTGGGCCGTGGAATCGTAGGTCACTTTTTGGGCTTTTGGGGCTGCGATCGCGGAAATCATTCTATGGGGGCAGGGTCATGGTGAATCCGGAGCAGTTGCTGAGCCAGAGTCGGACCATTGCGGTGGTGGGCCATTCGCCGAAGCCGGAGCGGGTGAGCTATCAGATTGCCCAGTATTTGCGACAGGCGGGTTATGAGGTGTATCCGGTGAATCCCGGCCATGACAGCATTGATGGGAGGCCCTGCTATCGAAGTTTGGCGGCGGTGCCGGTGGCGATCGATCTGGTGAATGTCTTTCGGCGATCGGAGTTTTTGCCGGGGATTGTGGAGGAGGCGATCGCGATCCAGGCGAAGGCGGTGTGGGCGCAGTCGGGGATTTCGAGTGAGACGGCGGGGGCGATCGCCAAAGCAGCCAATCTTCCCCTGGTGATGGATCGCTGCATCAAGGTTGAGCATTTGCGATTGCAACAGTAATCCTCACAGCAGTAAGGGAATGCTGAGCAATCCCAGCAGAATCATGATGCCGCTGATCAGGAAGATCATGGAGCGGTTTTGGTGGTAGCTGGCCCGTTCAATTTGACGGTAGACGTCGGCGTAGCGCAGGGCGGCGATGGCGATGACGACAATGCCGAAGATGACGAGGCAGAGGCCCAGGGCTTCGGAACTAATGAGGGGGGAGCGGGGGGCTTCTTCGGTGGCGACGGCGAGGCTGAGTTGGTCGAGGAAGAGGCCGAAGCGGGCGATGGCGAAGCCAAAGCCGATGAGGGAAATGGAGGTGCGGAGCCAGGCGAGAAAGGTCCGTTCGTTGGCTTGGTGTTCGCGCTGGCGCGAGATTTTGGGATCGGGGGTCATCTAGGGAGCAACTGTGGGACAGCTTATTTATTGTCGGTTAGCGTGAATCGCTTGATGAATTGATGTTCTAATGTCCCGAGAAAATATTGGAAGGTTAGAGAAAAGGTTGAAGTTAGAGAAAAGGCGGAGCGATGTGAGATGGGGGTGACGGGGCGGGTCTGGATCGAGCTTCTTGGGAAACGATGCCCCAAGAGAATACGTAAAGCCTAGGCGGCAAGCTGTTGAACTCCGTAGAGGCATCGCATCAGCTACTCTGCCTCCTCTGGTGACCATGTCTCCCATTGCAATTCTTCTCAACGATACCCAAGCACCTCAGCCGGGTGAGTCCCTGCGTGGCACAGTGGTTGTGGCTCCTCAGATTCATCGATTGCGTAACGGAATCCGATTAAGGTTGCGTTGGTACACCAAAGGAAAGGGCTTCAGGAATTGCGGGACGGTTGTTGAACTGGAGCCGGAGTGGGTTCCTGATAATTTTGAGGCTGGTCAGTATCGTTATCCGTTTTGCTTGCGTTTGCCCTATGGTCCCTTCAGCTATGAGGGTGAGATGTTTTCGGTCTACTGGGAGCTTGAAGCGTCTCCTAAAACCTGGTGGCCATTTCCTACCACAGCTCGGAAGCCCCTTGTGTTGCATCCCATTGCGAATATGCGTCGATGGGAGGGTCTGCAATGCAAGCCGCTGAATCCTGTGCAGATGGGCTTGGGGTCGATGGCTGTGCAAGGGAGCGGCAATGGGGAGCTGAACTCCGTTGAGCCTGGGCTACGGTTGCAGGATGATGCTGGTCATGGAGGGGTGTTTTGTTTTGGGCTGCTTGCTCTGGTGGTTAGCCTCTACATTTCTATTGTGTTTATTGCGATCGGTTGGTCGTTTGCTGCGGTGGTCTGTCTGCCATTTTTGCTCATGGGGGGATTGGCTTGCCTGCCAGGTTTGGAGATGCTGCTTGCAAGGTGTTTGCTGAGGGGGATTGAGCTGGATGTGACTCCTCGGGCTCAACGGGGGCAGGTTGTTCACTGTGATGTACGTTTTGTGCCGCGCTTTGGGATGCACTTACAACAGGTTCATGTTGCATTGAACGCGCAGGAGCGCTGTCGCTATCGGAAGCGATCAAGAAGTCGCACAAAGCACTCCATCATGATTGCGATGCATAATCTTTGGTTTCAGACTCGCAGTGAGAATCAAGCCATGGGCCTGACTGCGGGGAAAGTTGTAATGAGTCATGCCTGTTTTCGGCTGCCTGCGGATGCACCGCTGACGTTTTTGGCTCGGGATAATCAGGTGGTTTGGCAGGTGACGGTGACGATTCAGTTGAAGGGTTTGCCGAGTTGGTCGCGGAGTCTGATGGTGGAGGTTGGTCCGGGGTCGGGTCGGGATGTGCTTGGTCGGGATGTTAGCCGGGATGTTAGCCGGGATGGTTGTTTTACTCATCGTCGTTCCTGGTTTTGAGGAGGTCGGTGAGGGATTGTATGAGTTGGGTGGTGGATTTAATGGTTTTGTCGGCGTGGGCGAGGAAGAGGGTGAGGAGGATGACCCAGGTGAGGGGATTGCTGGGGTCGATGGGGAGGTTGGTGATGGGCGCTGCTGTGGGTTGGCTGGGTTGAACGGAGATTTGGGTGTTCATCTGGGATGGCCGTTTGCATCGGCTTGAATCGGTTGATGAATTGATGTTCCAAGTTCTGAATGCGATGGAGATCCCGTGATAGTCCCGAGAAAATACCGGTAAGGTAGAAGAAAGGTAGAACGATGTGAGATTGGTGCGACGGGGCGGCTATGAATCGGGAGTTTTTGGAGGCGATCGCAACTGAATACCAGCTTTCCCCAGAGCAGCGAGCGGCGTTTGTCCTGCGGTTTGACCCAGCGCATTTGGGCGAGAATGAGGCGAAGCTCTCTAGCCATCTGAACATTGGTGCTTCGACGTTTAAGAAGCGGATGACGCAGGTTTACAAGAGGTTGGTTCCGCTATGTCCGGAGTTGGCTTCGGCGAAGCGGGGTAAGGTGGAGAAGTTGCGGGCGGCGTTGCAGCAGCGGTTTGAGCAGGGCACGTCGGCACGGGAAGAGGCTGGAGAGCCGGAGCTAGAGACTGACGAAGAGGGAACTGCTAAGCCTTTGAATGGGGACGATGCTGAGCAGCGGGGGCCAGAGCAGGGCATTGAGGGAGATGGGAATCAGGCAGTTGCTCACGCTGAGAACAGTGCAGTTATTCAGTCGATTAGCAATGTCCGAGATGTTCATATTCATGTTGGAACAGAAGCACCGAAGGAGCCTCGGCTGAAGCTGGGGGCTCCGATGCCGGGAGTGCGGTTGCCGGAGAACTTTGTGCCGAGGCCAGAGGCGTTAGATGCAGTGAAGGCGAAGCTGTTGCCAGAGGCGGAGCAAACGTTGGTGGTGAGTGCGATCTCTGGCTT
>CALIJJ010000069.1 GCA_938017515.1 uncultured Pseudanabaenaceae cyanobacterium | reverse complement strand
CATCGGCGAATTGGATGCGATCGCCGCTGCTCGCGACGAAGGACCCCCCTACAGTAAGCGTCGCGTTTGGCCCAAAAACAAAGCCATTGGGATTGAGAAAAAACAGATCGGCATCCGCCGCCAGCGTGCCATCAATGCGGGAGGTCTCCGACCCTGTGACCCGCACAAAAACGGTTTCGGTCTGCTGTGGATTGAGCTGGAACTGGGCAATGTCATTGGTATCCAGCGAAAACTCAGCAAAACTGTGAAATAAGTTAGGACCTGCGGGAGTTCCGCCACCCAGGTTAACCAGGGCTCCATTACCCGAGGGCGTCGCTAGGACTGTGGAGGGGAGGGGCAGCGTAAAATCTGGAATGACCTGGGCCTCTGCCTTTGGCGTCATGGAATGACCCAGCATCAAGGACCCGAGAGACAGGGTAGACC
Organism: uncultured Pseudanabaenaceae cyanobacterium; assembly: GCA_938017515.1. GTDB lineage: Bacteria > Cyanobacteriota > Cyanobacteriia > PCC-9006 > JAAUQQ01 > JAAUOP01. Next base: position 2,078 of record CALIJJ010000069.1, on the reverse strand, counting down.
CGAGGACAAAAAACGATGGGGAGATGACCGACGAAGAGATGGCTGGAAGATGAGCTGCTCCAGTTCCCCGGAGCAAGTCAGGGAAAGGGTTGCAGAAAGGTTGCATGGTCAATGGCGTGCTCCAGCATCAAGGCAATCAGCATCAAAGCAATCGATTAAAGCGATCGATCAAGGCAATGGATAGATGCCGAGCGAGCTGCTGTTTTGAACGCCAGTGCACCGCTTGAATGCCAAGCAATTGCTCCTGAGAGCCGAGTGCTGACAACAAACTGTCACTGGTTTACCCGTATTTTGGCCATTGTTTGGCCCCATGACTCAGGATTATTTTGCCCTGGATTTCAATCGAACTCACGTTACGTTTCGATAAAACGCCTTTATGCGAGGAAAAGCTAGCGTAAGGCCCCTAAGGCCATCACGCCTGAGCACGACCGCCTTCTGTTTGAATCAGTCGGTCTATCGTTAGTCAGTCCGTAGCCAGTCGGTCCATAGCCAGTCAGTCCATAGACCGAAGCTGTCATGAATGACCGTGGCGGCGACCCTGAACCAGATGACCGTCTCTGCTCTGCTTCCTAGGGACAATGCTCACATCTATCAGTCTACGATCAAGACAGCCACTCAATGCTATTTTCTGGCAATTCCTTTGGTCAAAATAGATTGATTAAAATCTATTTTAGAAAAATAAATAAATAATAAACCTTGGGAAGGAACGCTGAATATTTTGTCCGCATTGGAGTGAAGGAATGTGCTGATTCCCATGGTGTTCTCTCCTGCTTCAGGATAGCGCCAGGGTTTTAATGTCTGGGTTGTGTTGTGCCCAACTCGTATTTCTGATCGACTCTGCTATGTGCAAATGCCATGGTTAAATTTAATTTTTCCTATGCTGAGGGAACAAGCCTTCAGCAAATGCTGCTCTTCGAAACGGCAGGAAATATTTGGGGAGAATATCTGAAAGATGATGTTCAAGTTAATTTGCATGTGGGGATGGTTGAAGCCAATCAATTGCCCCAGGGGGTGATTGGTGGGGCCTTGCCCGGTGTGAAATCGGGCCAAGCCTACCAAGATTTTCGAGCCCAGTATCAGCAGGATATAACCTCCTACGATGATCAAGATGGCTACAAAACGTTCAAAAAAGGGGGGGCTGAATATGAGTTCAAAATCCCTGAGCCCGGTGATGACGACGATGATACTTGGACCCACGAAGGGGATATTGAAACGCTCGATATCACCCGAGCCAATGCCAAGGCCCTGGGGCTGGATGTTGCTAATGCGAAAGGGTTAGATGGCTATATTGTCCTGAGTAATTTGAAGGGCACGGGGATTCGCTGGGATGAGGGGGGCGATCGCCAGAATCGTCTCAGCAGCGATGACCTGGAAATGCTCAGCGTTGCCCTCCACGAGATTGGCCATGTCCTTGGCTTTGTCAGCACGGTGGACACCCCCAACTGGGTCAAGAACATCAAAGCGGGCAGCAATTGGCAAGCCACAAAACAGCAGATGGATGTGCTGGCCCAAACCGCCATGCCCCTCGATTTCTTTCGCTACGTTGACGATGGCAGCCGCTTTGATTTGAGCTATGGCGACATTGGAGGACGGAAGTTCTTTGCGGTTGATCAAGGCGATGATTCCCTGGCTGAATTTGCCACGGGGGTGGATCAGAAAGACGGGGGCGATGGCTATCAGGCCAGCCACTGGAAGCGCAATGGCAAAAAATCGGTTGGCATTATGGACCCGGCCCTTGCCTTGGGCGAGCGGGGTGAAATTTCGACCATCGATCTGCGCATGTTTGACATGATCGGTTGGGATTTGGCGGGCGAGAAAGGACGGCGCAGCAAGTCTTCTAAGACCTACAAGCAAGTCAAGTTACTCAAAACCTTTCAGAAGCAATATCAGGCGGCAGAACAGAGCATGGCCCAGCGTCTTGGCCTCTCGGTGGGCAATTTGCGCCATCGACCTGAGGCGGCCAAGGCGCTCACCCAAAACCGCGAGCGCGAAGTCTTTGAGATGCTGGTGGAGAGCCAGATCTATGACCTGAGCTGGCGCAACTGGCGCTCCTGGGGCAGCCGCTCCTTTTGGGAAGT
>CALIJJ010000068.1 GCA_938017515.1 uncultured Pseudanabaenaceae cyanobacterium | reverse complement strand
GGTCCAGGAATCACCGGCAACACCGAACCGGCCACGCCCACCAGCATGAACGCCACTAACACCCAATATAAAATCGTTAAATCCACAGCCAATCTCCCCAGTGAAATCCCGTTAAGTCTCAGTTGTTCAAATTCAGTCAGTAACGCCCAATCAGTGAAGGCCAATCAGTGAAGGCCAGTCAGTGAAACCCAATCAGTAAAACCCAATCAGTGAATTTCAGGTAATCACACTCAGTTGAAATCCGACTCGACCTCGACTTCCCCAGCATGGCTGTTGCTACGCTAGCGCAACCGAGCTCGGACAATTTGATTGAACCGAACCTCGCCCTCCTCCAGCTGCGAAGGCACCCCATCGGGAAAGGCCTGATTGATGATGTCGTTCAGAATCTCGATCCGGTTGGCGGGATTGGGATGGGTACTAAAAAATTCTGGCGGCTCTCCACCACTGCGCGTCGAGTTGAGCACCTCCATTAATCCCAGGATACCCGTTGGGTCGTAGCCCGCCTGAACCATGAAATCAAGACCGAGGCGATCGCTCTCCAGCTCATCATCCCGACCATAGTTCAAACTCACTAACTGGTTCACAGCCTGGGCCACCGCCGCCGCATTACGTCCACTGCCGTAGTCATCACTGGCAGCAACGCCCACAGCATTGATCAGCGCCACGCCGAGCTGCTGCTTGGCCATATGCTCCGCCCCATGGCGACCCACGACATGGGCGATTTCGTGGCCCAATACCCCTGCGAGCTGCGCCTCATTGCCCAGACGACTCAGCAACGCTGCCGTCAAAAACACCTGACCTCCCGGTAGGGCAAAGGCATTAATCGTTTGGGGGTCCCGCAGAAGATGAAACTCAAAGGGATAGGGCGAATTCCGTACCTCAGAGTTTTGGACCAGCCGCTCACCCACGGCGTCTAAATAATCCTGGAGGGTCTGGTCGGGGTAAAGGCCACCGTGTTGGGCCGCCATTTCTTCCCGCGCCTGCACCCCCAGCACCACTTCCTGACGAGGCGTCAACTGAACACGCTGCTTCTCCCCTGTCACCGGATTGACATTGGTATTGCCGTAATAGCTGAAGAGACCAAAAAGGGCAAAGAGACCGCCGATGATGAGTCGGAAGAGGAGCTTTCTCACAGTGTTGCTGTCCTGAGTTAACGTCCGGGTTGCTCCTATATTTTCGGGGTTCAACCTCAATTCTGAAAACCGAGTGCAGAAAGTTTTTAGATACGCACGCCGTTCAGAGAAACCTCCAAAGCCTAGAGTCTAGGCATCACCATCGCTAAGGAACTGCCGCCCCCGCCGCTTCCGCGCCTCCATGGCTCGCTCTAGCACCGACAAAAGCCCCGGCACCTCTGCCTGGAGAGCCAGCAAGAGTCGCTCGCCTTCATCCTCATCTTCTAGGTCAAAGCCCGTGGCCATGACATGCTTGAGCCGAGGCATTGCCATTTCGTCCACAAGCTGGACCAAACCATGGAGGCAGCGATTGAATTGACGCTCGGTCATTTCCGCGTCTTCGAGGGGAAATTCAATGATGGCCCGGATTTCTCCATCGGAGGGGTCATACTCCCATTGGAGCATTTTGGTCTCCCAGGAAATGCTCAACATCGTCTGCAAAATGGCGGACTTGTGAACATGGTTCTGAACATCCGTCAGAACGCTGGGCGCATACACCGAGAAGAATTCGCCATCTTCTTCTAGCTCAATCACCACCAGCAAATGCTCGATGTGTTCACCCTGGACCCCGGTGTAAATCCGGTTGGTCTCGGGTTCAAGACGGTGCTTCCACCCTTTGTTATCAAGGTAGGTTGAGAGGTGCTGGATTGATGTCGCCATGGGACTTGCCCGGAACGGGGTGAGTGCAGTTTACATGCAGGGAACCATTGGGGCTCAATTTACCTTATTTATGGTTCAGGGTCGGAGATCGGATTTCTCCCGTTGAATGGATCGGTCGAGCCCCTATCTAGGAACTGGATGTAGGGGGAGACCAAGATGCGGCACCACTGGAAAGCGGTTGCTGAATCAAGTGGCGGTCGATCTGACGATGGAGGTCCTCGGGGGTCGTGGTGTTGTGGAGGATGACATGGGCGCGATCGCACTTCTCTCCCAGGCTCATCTGGGCATCAATGCGAGCCTGGGCCTCACTTTCATTCAGATCACTACGGTCCATGAGGCGGGCCAGCTGCTGCTCGGGGGTACAGGACACAACCCAAATCTCGTTAACCCGATGCTCCAGATTGGCCTCAAACAGTAGGGGGATGACCAAAATCAGGACGGGCTCGTCGTGGAGGGCTGCCACGGTATCGGTAAAACACTGCTCCACATAGGGATGAATCTGGGATTCGAGCCACTGACGCTCGGTGGGGTCATGGAACACGATTTCGCCCAGGCGATCGCGGTTGAGGTGCTTCCCCGGCAAAATCACCTGGGGACCATAGCGTTCGGCAATGCGGGCCAAGATCAAGGAATGCTGTTGAACCGCTTCGCGGGCATAGCGATCGGCATCCAGAATGGGGAGCTGGTGCTCGGTGGCGAGGTAATTGGACACCGTACTCTTGCCGGTCGCAATCCCTCCCGTAATACCGATGAGCCGCTGAGCTGAGGACTGAGTCGCAGACCGTGCGCTATCTTCCACCATTTGCATGGGCCAATCCCTTTCTACCGAGATTTCATCATCCTCTACGATAGCGGGGGGATTCCCCTCCGTTGATGAGGAATTGTCAACAAGACAGTCCCCGGACCTCCCAAAGAACGGCTCCGTCAGTGGAATCAGGAAGGCGCGATGCAGCCGAGGCTGCCCCGCGTAGATGAGGAACGATGGGGGCGAGGGCGGGGATCCAAGCAAAGCCTAGTCTTTACAATGGCCGCAGACTGCATGGGTCAAGCCTTCCAGGGTATATTCAGTTGCTTCAACATCCATACGGCCCAATTGCTTGCGGCATTCGTCGGAGGTTTGGGGACCAATGGAGGCGATCGCCACCCCATTAAGTTGCTGAAGCCACTGTGTGCCGAGGGCCTGCTGGACGAGCAAGACAAAATGACGCACGGTTTTGGAGCTGGCGAAGGTTATGGCGTCTAGGGATTGGGCACGGATAGCGGCGATCGCGGCTGCATCCACCTGCTTCGGACACCCCGACTCGTAGGCAGGCACCTCGGCCACTTCGGCCCCTGCGGCCCGAAACGCCTTCACCATCACCTCGCGTCCACCGCTCTCGACTCGGGGAAACAGAATTTTGAGGTTCGTCAGCGGATCCGGAAAGTGCTCAACCAGGGAATCGGCCACAAAGGCAGGGGGGGTGAAGTCGGGTTCAACACCTTTCTTCTTGAGGACGGCGGCGGTTTTCTTACCGACGACGGCAATTTTGACACCGGCTAAATCCGCAGTGAAGTCTGGGCCTTTGCCCGCCGCTTCGAGGCGTTGCCAGAAGTAGTTGACGGCGTTGGCGGAGGTGAGAATCAGCCAGTGGTAGCGAGGGAGGTGGGCGATCGCCTCATCCAACGGCTCCCAACTGGACGGTGGCGTGATTTCCAAGGTTGGCATCTCAATGACCATAGCTCCCTGGGCTTCGAGCAACGCTCGGAACGTCGTGGACTGGCTCGCGGCACGGGTCACGAGAATGCGTTTGCCAGTGAGAGGAGCCATCGTTGAATCTTAGGAAAGAACGCCACTCATCATATCGATTGCTCCTGAGCAACTCAGTTCTTTTTGACAAAACCTCACTGGAACAAAGATCAGGGATGCTCGGAATGCCTATGAATCCGGCTGTAGAAACTCTCGGAGACTGACGACTTCACCAATCACAATGATGCAGGGCGAAAGCTTTTGGCCGCTGTCCAGGTGGCTGCGCACCCGTTCGGTGATGTCGCTCAGCGTCCCCGTCCAGACCTGCTGCTGGGGCTGGCTGGCCCAGCGAATAATCGCGATGGGGGTGAAGGGCGATCGCTCCCGCCGCAACAGCCGCTGGCAAATCGCCTCCAGATTGCGTCCCCCCATCAACAGCACCAGCGTCGGCAACTGCACCAACGCCTCCCAGTTCAGCGCATCCACATCGTGGGCCGTAAACACCCCAAAACCATTGCCCATGACCGGATCCGTCAACGGAATCCCCGCCAATAGCGGCGCCACCAACGCCGATGACAGTCCCGGAACCACCTCAAAGGCACAGCCCGCCGCCTTCAACGCCTGAATCTCCGCCGTCGCCCGACCAAACACAAACGGGTCACCACTCTTCAGGCGCACCACTTGCTTGCCCTGCTGGGCCAAGTCCACCAAGATTTGATTGATTTCAGCTTGGGGCGTGCTGGGTGCCCCGCCTCGCTTACCGACATTTCGCAGCTCACAGGCTGGCGGCAACAATCCACGCAGACTCTCATCCGTCAGGGCGTCGTACACCAACACCTCACACTGCTCCAAACAGAATCGCCCCTGCTGCGTCAGGTAATCCAGAGATCCCGGCCCAGCACCCACGAGAAAAACGCAACCCGGTTTCCCATCCTGCGGTTCGACCATCATCTTCCTCGCTTATTCTCTTGTCCCTGCATATTCCACTAAACCCCATGGCAGACTTTTGCGTAAATTACAGGAGGAGCTTTCGTCATATTCAGACAAAATGCTGACAAGCTCCCACGAACAATCGTCTAGCTCGTATTTCAAGCACCGTTCATCGGTCATATAGACGAATAAGCGATGGAAACATCTCCTTAGATATACGGACTTAAAATTTCTCAAACATCATAAGTCTTCGGGATGTGATATCCATCCGAATCCAACACAATAGGGACATAGAGCGAACGCGCTGAGATACACGGCAAATTCGCCCTCGCAATCAGGATGACGGCAAGCCCAGCATTTGAAAGGTCAAATTTTCGATCGATCGCAACAGATTGAAAGAAATCGGACATCAGATGCTGGGTCTTTCTTCCCCCACCCGTTTTCCTCGTATTCATAGCCTTACCATCGCAGCCTCACATAATCCTTTTTGTGTTCATTTCGTTGGTATTAGTTTGGCTCATACCATGTTGTCGTGAAGTGCTGCATTGAGCGGTCTTGCGTTTACCCAGCCTGCATTAAATCTCCACAGTCTCTGGCTCCCCGATCCATCATGCCGCTGGAATGCCTGCCCCATGAGCCCACAAAGCGAAGCCTTGAGAACGATTCTGATTGTGGATGACAATCCCACGAACCTACATGTCCTTTTCGAATTGCTGAATACAAATAATTTCAAAGTTGCGATTTCTGAAAGTGGTGAAACAGCCCTAGAGACCCTTGAATTTATTTCGCCTGATTTGATCCTACTAGACATCAACATGCCTGGCATTGATGGCTATGAAACCTGTAGACAAATCAAAGCAAATCAAAACACAAAGAACATTCCTGTTCTATTTATGTCAGCCCTATCGGAGCCCATTAACAAGGTTAAAGGGTTTGATGTCGGCGCTGTTGACTATATAGCCAAACCCTTTGAAGCCTTAGAAACCCTAGCCAGAATCAGAAATCATCTGGAGCTAAAAGATGCTCGTCTGGCTCTCAATCAAGCCAACGAAACCCTAGAGGCACGGGTCCAAGCCAGAACGGCTGAGCTAGAATCGCTCAACAATCGTCTTGCCTTAGAAGTGGAAGGGCGGGAACGCCAGGCGGCAGACCTACGCCAAAGCGAGAGCCAGTTTCGCCTCATGTTTGAGAAGGCTCCCATTGGCATGGCCGTCACCGATATCTTCGGCAATATGCTCGAGGTCAATGATTCCCTCAGTCAAACCCTAGGGTATAGCGACACAGAACTACTCAATCTGAGCTGGCACGACGTGCCCCACCAAGACGATGCCCAGCATCTCCAATCGCTGTATCAGGGGTTTGAGAAAGGAGAAATTGATGATTTTCAGTTTGAGGGCCGCTGCCTTGCCAAGGATGGGCACATCATATACGGCACTTTACAGGCCGTAAAAATGCCCAGGAATGCAGAGCGAGAAACCTATATCCTCTGCCAGTTCATGGACATTACCCACCGCAAAACGGTGGAAGCCGAGCTGCGCCATCGGGCTAGCCACGACGCCCTGACTCAATTACCCAATCGCAACCTACTCACCCAAAAGCTGGATCAGTCACTCCTCCGCATCAAGGCTGACCCAAGCCACAAATTTGCGGTTCTCTTTTTAGATCTGAATCGATTTAAACTCGTGAATGATAGCCTTGGCCATCAAGTGGGCGATCAGCTACTCACCAGCATTGCCCGTCGATTGGAAACCCTGGTCCGTGGGGACGATACCATTGCTCGACTGGGGGGCGACGAATTTGTCATTCTGCTGAGTCGGGTCCGTTCAGAAGCCGATGCCATTATGGTGGCAGAACGCGTCGAGACACTGCTCCAAGACCCTTTCCAAGTGGATGAGCATGTCCTCTTTACCAGCGTCAGTACCGGCATTGCCATGGGTCATCCCCACTATGAAAAGGGAGCGGATCTGCTGCGTGATGCAGATATTGCCATGTACTCGGCCAAATCGCGGCATTCAAAGGACAAGGAAACCTATAGCCTCTTTGCCGAGGATATGTACCAGCGGGTTTCGGGTCAGCTCAGGCTAGAGAGCGAACTGCACCATGCCCTGGAGCGGGATGAGTTTCAACTCTACTATCAGCCCATTGTGTCGCTGAAAAATGGACAGATCACCGGCTTTGAAGCCCTCATTCGTTGGTTCAAGCCAGGACAAGGGGTCATTTCTCCCGCAGACTTTATTCCCATCGCCGAGGACACGGGTCTCATCGTGCCCATGGGGGAATGGATTTTGCAAACCGCCTACCAACAGTTGGACAAATGGCGCCAGCTTTCCCCTATTTTTGAATCCCTCAAGGTCAGTGTCAATGTCTCGACGTTGCAACTGATGGACCCGAAGTTCCTGAGTCGTTTGGATGAAATCTTGATGAAGTCGGGCTGGAACAGACGTGGTCTCCAGATCGAACTGACGGAAAGTATCTTTATGGGTGACGTAGACGGCATTATCGAGGTGCTGAATCAACTCAAAGCCCGGAGCATTGAACTCTGCATTGATGATTTTGGCACTGGCTACTCTTCCCTCAGCTATCTGCACCACTTCCCCATTGATCATCTCAAAATCGATCGCGCCTTTGTCAATCGTATCCAGGAAGCAGGAGAACAACGGGAAATTGCCGAAACGGTCATTACCCTAGCTCACCAGCTAGGCATGGACACCATTGCGGAAGGCATCGAACTCCCCCATCAGCTCCATCAGCTCAAGAGCATGGGCTGTGAGGCTGCCCAGGGCTATTTTCTGGCCAAGCCTCTCAACCAAGAAGCCGCAGAAGCATTACTGCTAGAGCATTCAAGTCAGACTGAAAAGGTTAGCCTCTTTTAGTTGCTGAAGCAGTTGTTTGGCAGCCTCAGGCTGCTGCTGCTCGTAGAGAGCGATCGCCCGCTGAAAGGCCTGTTTACTGCGCTCCAGCAGTCCAGCCTTGAGCAGGGCGACACCCATATTCTGGTGAATCTCCGGCGTCTCGGGGGCCAGGTGTAGGGCCGTCTCATAGGCGGCGATCGCCCCTGCCAAGTCCCCCAACTTCCGTTTGACGCTGCCCAGATTGTAATAACCCGTTGCAAACTTCGGATCAATGCTCAGGGCTTCCTCGTAGAGTTCCTGGGCCGCGGCCTCAAATCCTGCATCCTTGAGAATATTAGCCAAGTTGTTGTAGGCACCCAACTTGAGGATCGGCAGAATGGGTAAATCCAGGGCGGCTTGATAATGGTCCGCAGCAGACTCCACATGGCCCAGGCGATTGAGGGCGATCGCAAGGTGGTAGTGCAACTCATAGCGACTGTGGGCATCCGTCTTCGACAGCTCACCGGATTCCGCCGCGATCGCCCCATCCGCATCTGCCTGGGCCAGACCTTGCTCTAGCAGCGTCATGCCCTGTTCCCATTCCCCCATCTCCACATAGAGCGCCCCGAGCTTACCCGCATCGTAGGTATCGTCGGGGTGCGCAGCCAAGAACTGCTCCATGGCCTTGCGAGCGCGATCAAACTTATTCAGGGAAGCGATCGCCTCCTGGCGATACCCATCATGGTGAATCAAAACGTCGGAGACATCGACAATCTTCCACTGGGGTTCCCGCTGACAGAGGGCAATGGCGCTGTCATCCACCATGGAGTGATAGGGGCGGCTGAACTGAAGCGCGGGATGGCGTCGAAACAGACGTGACACGAGGGAGTAGGGCGACTGGGCCGCGCCGATTTCCTGACGCAGGGTATTGATGACGAGGGTATCCGGTTGGGCCATCAGCGATCGCAACGGCTTCAGCGTCTCCGGTACCAGGGTCTCATCCGCATCGAGCACCAGCACCCAATCCCCGGTGGCATGGGTCAGGCCAACATTGCGCGCCGCAGAGAAATCGTTTTGCCAAACGTAGTGAAAGACTTGAGCACCAAGCGCCTGGGCGATCGCCACCGTATCGTCACTGGAGCCCGTATCCAAGATAATCATCTCATCCACAACGCCACGGGCACTTTCAAGGCAGCTCGGCAGACGTTTGGCCTCATTTTTGACAATCATGCACAGGCTAAGCTTCGGGCCGGGATTCGGGCCAGGATTCGAACCGTGATTCGGGTCGGAATTCGGGCCGGAATTCGGGCCGGAATTCGGACCGGGCGTCGGATTCAACTCAGCACTCGACCCAGTAATAGTCATGGAACGTAACGGAGAATCGGCCCTAGCAGTTTGCCATGGATTCTGGACCAGGATTAGAGGGCCGCAATATCGCTGGCCTGCAGTGCGGGTGCCCCCACCAGGATGGCAATCTGCAAGGGGTCCCCTAAGGCGCCATAGATTTCAGGACCTTGGTAAAACAGGGCACCCGTCTGGTTGTTGTAGATAAAACGTGTCTGCTCCGTGGCTTCTCCCTGACCCAAGACCAGGAACTGAGAGCTATCCAGCTCCCCTGCCTCTAGCGAATAGAACGGCACATACTGCAAAACCCGCTCCTCCGACATCACGATGCCTGCGTCAAACTCACGGCTGACCACGAACTGATCCACCCCAGAAACAAAATCCTCAATCCGACTGGGTCGCAGGGATTTGGGTCGAAACCCTGAACGGCCAGCATAGGACGCCCAAACCGCCTTGAACTCAAACCGATCGCGTCCCGGCCCACCGGTCAGCGAGTCCTTCTCTGCGGTGCGCAGCACATCGTCACCACCACCACCGACCAGGACATCTCGCCCCTGGCCACCGTCTAGAAGATTGTCCTTGTCATCACCAACGATGCGATCGCCCTTAAAGGAGCCCAACACCTGCACAAAATTCTCCACCGTCAGGCTGCGATCGCCAAATGTCAGCTGGTTCTGGGAGAGATCAACATCAATGCTAGGTGCCATGGCTGCCGGGGTTGGATCAAACTGGGAGGCCACTCGCCGAAACGAAAAGTCAAGGATATTGCGCTGGTCGGGGGGAGCAACGATGGCCTCTATCGACTCCAAGACATCGCTCACAGGTAGAGCCAACAAATCGGATTCCTCGCCAAGGCTCTGGATTAAGATATCCGGCACCGTCGTATTCGGCGTCACGCCCCCCCCTCCCGTCTCTTCAGGAGCCTGGGAGCGTCCCCCCTTTTGAACCTCCAGCAGCGGCCTCGGGGCTAGGATGGTCTTTGTTCGCGGGTTAGGTGATGTTGGCGCCAAAAGGTTCGAGGGCAACTGATCAATGAGCGGGGCGACATTGCTGGTAGGCAAGTCAGTTGTGTCAGCACTAAAACTAGTTGAATTCGCCGTCTCCGGGTTCCCGGCTTCGGTTACCAATTCAGCGTCTTGAGGCAACGCTTCAGCGGTCTGCTCAGGCAGATTTTCTCGAACAAAATCAACGAAATAGCGGAGAACGATCGCCTCTCCCCAAGCCCCATAGTCTGCGGTATCAAAGCCATCTCCGCCATCAAAATTATCAAACCCGTCACTGGCGAAGAGGCGATCGCTCCCCGCCTCACCAAGCAGACTGTCATCCCCAACGCCTCCATCCAAACGGTCGTCCCCCTGACCTCCTTTGAGCAAGTCGTTACCCTTCTCACCAAAAAGCTGGTCATTGCCCTTGCCGCCCATCAAGAAATCGTTGCCATCTCCCCCAAAGAGGCGATCGTCACCGCTGCGTCCCTGCAAATTATCACCGCCAGCAAACCCAAAGAGGAAATCATCGCCCATGCCTCCAGCCAAGAAATCACTATCCAAACTGCCGACCAACATCGTCAAGTTTGGCAAGGCAAGGCGATACGTTGGCGAGTCAAATAGTGCTGAGCGAAGGCTTGTCGATGGGGGAGACGTTAAGGAGGCAGGAACAAACACAACCATGGCAAGGTTTCAAAAAGATTGGCTTTGGTAGCGGACTACGGCATAAGTCGGGACTGTCAACATGCAAATCGTCCCGCGATCAAAGCCTTGAATTAGGCGACTTAATCACAGAGCTAGGACGTCATCATGCCATCGGGCGTTATCGTTTATGACACCCCAAAACCTACCAAAGAAAATTCAGCCAGGAGGCAGAAGCGAAAAGGCTTTACCTGTTCTTTTCAAATTTAGAATCCCTGCATTAATCGGCCGGCCGGCTAGTCAGTAAACGCATTGAGCTGATTCCCAAGACTCACTTTCTCCACCGATTCCGCGAGGGCGATTGTGTCTTTATTTATGTCTTGATCAACCTCTCGTTGTTGTCGATTCTTCGCACCATTATCCTGATCAGGATTAAAGAGTTCTCCCAGGGCGATCGCCTGGGCAACGCCCATTTGCCCGTAGCTAAAGACCGCTGGAATCGATGCTGGCAGCGTTGCCAAAATTGTCTCCCAAGCATAGGGGCTACCATAGAGCACCAGCCCCAAGAGATTGCCTTTCTGCAACAGCGCCTCCAGACAGTCGAGGGCCATCTCCGTGGACCCCGCGCTCCCTCGAAAGGGATTGCCTCGGATAAACAGTTGTAGCAGCGTGGGCTGATCCGTCGGCAAACTGCCCTGGTATTGACTGTCAATCCAGCGGGGGCTGTAGCCCTGGGCTTGGGGCAGGGTGATGGCCGGACTTGCCCCATCTAAGAAAGGCGTGGCCAGCAGGTTATCCACCACCACTAAATTGACCGGCGGCTCCGCATTCTCTGGGGCAGCAGGCAATCCAATCCAGTCTGCGGGCGTACGCATCACCTGGGAATGCCGCAAAATTTGCGCCGTCAAGTCGATCACCTCCGGCTGGGCCAGACGCTCCAGCTCCAAACTCGGCGGTGGCTCCCCTTCCCAGGCATGACAGGAGCCCAAACTTTCCGGTGCATCGTTGACCCGCATCTTGGCCCGCCAAATCCGCTCCAAGGACCTGTGTAACCGGTCCTCAGCAATCCGGCCCACCCGCACTGCTTCACAGATGGCTTCGATCGCCCCCACCGGGTCTACCGGCATCAGCAAGACATCGGCCCCTGCCTCAAAGGCCAACACTGGCGCTTCGTAGGCCCCATACCGTTGGGTAATGGCCTGCATCACGAGAGCATCGGTGACAACCAGGCCATCAAAGCCCATCTCCTCGCGCAGCAACCCCGTGAGAATTTTTTGGGAAAGCGTCGCAGGCAGCTGATCATCCAGGGCAGGCAGCAGCAGATGCGCCGTCATGACCGAGGCAACACCGGCAGCGATCGCCGTCCGAAACGGTTCTAGCTCCACGGCTTGCAGTCGCTCCAAGCCGTGGGCAATCTGCGGCAACGCTAGGTGTGAATCCGTCGCCGTATCGCCGTGACCGGGAAAGTGTTTAGCCGTCGCCAAGACAGGGTGGGACTGCGCCCCCCGAATAAACGCAGTGGTGAGCTGACTGACAATCCCCGGCGTTTCACCAAAGGCCCGCACATTAATCACGGGATTCATGGGGTTGTTATTCACATCCACAATGGGAGCCAGGAGCCAGTTCAAACCAATGGCATTGGCCTCCTCGGCGGTGGCGGCCCCCATTTGCTGGGCTAGGTTGACAGCCAGGTCAGGATTTTCTTGGGCGATCGCCCCCAGTGCCATGGGCGGCGGCATCCAAATCGCCCCGGCAAAGCGTTGCCCCACACCCTCTTCGATATCGGCAGCGAGAAGCAGTGGTAGCTCAGCCCATTCCTGAAGTTGTTGTGTTCGCAACGCAAGCTCCGCCGCACTTCCCCCCAGCAGGATGACGCCCCCAACGCCCAAGTCTTTCACCCAATGCTTGAGCGTGGCATTGGGGGCTTCCCACTGGGGATAGCGAATCTGATGGTCGAACAGATGCCCGGTGGTTCGTACCACAAAGAGTTG
>CALIJJ010000067.1 GCA_938017515.1 uncultured Pseudanabaenaceae cyanobacterium | reverse complement strand
GGCATCAAAAGGGGACGCGCTACAACATTCATCTGGATAGCGATGGCCTCATCTATGCCGGTGAGGAAGGGGTTCAGCTCACGTGGATGGATGCCAAGGTCGGTGACTGGGTTGTAACACCAAGAATTGGCAAGCCCATTGAAATCAGTGCCCTCTGGTACAACGCGCTGCAAAGCATGGTGCAGTTCGGGCAGATTTTGGGCAAGCCAACCCAGGAATATGAGGTGCTGGCTCGGCAAACGCAGAAAGGCTTTCAGCGGTTTTGGAATAGCGATCGCGGCTATTGCTACGACGTGCTGGATGGACCTGAAGGAAATGACCCGGCCCTGCGCCCCAACCAACTATTTGCCGTTTCGCTGCCCTTTGCCGCAGGGAGGGGAGTCGGCCTGGGTACGGGCATAGAAACGGGCTCGTCCCTACTGGAGATACAACAACAGCGGGCAGTCGTCGAAATTTGTGGCCAACACTTACTCACGTCCCATGGATTGCGATCGCTCGCTCCCCATGATCCGCAATACATCGGACGCTACGGGGGTGGGCCGCTCCAGCGGGATGGAGCCTACCACCAAGGCACCACCTGGGGCTGGCTGATCGGTCCCTATGTCCAGGCCCATCTCCAGGTTCATGGCCATGTGGCCGAAGCCAAAGCATTGCTGGAGCCCATGGTGCAGCATTTGCAGTCAGGGTGCATTGGCAACCTCAGCGAGGTATTCGATGGAGATGCCCCCATGACCCCTCGGGGGTGTTTCGCCCAGGCATGGTCAGTGGCTGAAGTGTTGCGGGTGTGGCGGCTCATCGCTGCCCAGGAGAAAGATTCAGCCTAGCCCAAGCCAGCCCTATCCGAGAGCCCACCAAGCCTCCCTTGATTTTTTGGAGACAACACCATGTCACAGCGTTCAACTCAGCAACCCTCGCATCATCCGGTTCCTCGTCTTCAAGCGTCTCGGGAACAGATGTTTAAGCAACCCAATAGCCCCCTGCGCAGCCAAATACGCCTGGGCTTGGCGGCGATCGCAGCACTCCTTCCCCTTGCGATCGCCCCTGCCCCATCCCCAGCAGCAGAGCAACTCACCCTGTCCTACGACAGCATTGCATTGGATGTTTCTGTCGCCGATGTTGAGGCGCTAGCGGATCAAAATAGTCCTGTCCCCCGCAGCTTCGAGCCCTACATCCCATTCATCTCCCCCCAACAGCTTGAATCCATTCAGCAGGGTCTGGGCTATCGGCTTTCGCCAGATTCGGTCATGCTCTCCCAGTTCCTCAATTCCCCCGTGGGCGAACGGCTCTTGCACCGCCTCGGTAACCTGGTAAAAGTCGATGAATCCCAACGCGTCGCGCTTCTACGGGAAGCCTTTATCACGGCAGCCCAGGCTGACACAGGACTCACGGTGATGAACCTGCTGCGGGCCTATCCCGAGGAAACGCTCAATCTAGACTTGAAACTAGCCCTCACGCTGGTCGAGGAAAATTCACGCATCTATGGCCAACGGTCTGCTGTGGTAAAAGCGCTGTGGGATGCCGCCAGAACGGAAGGCTATTCCCACGACCCCTTACCCGGCGGATTGGAACGACAACAGCCCGGTCCAATCAGCTGGCAAAAAGAAGAAATCCAGTTCCAGAATCCCGGACGAGATCAGCCCTCTCAGGCCGATCTCTATCTACCGCAACAATTGAAAGGAGACACGCTTGCTGCGCCAGCCTCCGAAGCCATCGCCTCATCCCTGGGCCCAACGACAAAACAGCGAACGGATGTGATTGTCATTTCCCATGGCCTAGCCTCCGATCGCAACACCTTTGCCTACCTAGCTGAGCACTTGGCGTCCCACGGCTTTGGGGTCATTGTTTTAGAACATATAGAAACCAGTAGTGAACGATTCGATCGCTTCCTTCGGGGGGAAGAGGGTCCCCCCGCAGCCAACGAACTCATTGACCGTCCCCGGGATATCACAACGGTGTTGGATTACCTCACTCAGCAAGCCCAGGGCAATCCTGCCCTACAACAGCTCAACCTCAACGCCGTTGGATTACTGGGACAATCCCTCGGCGGCTATACCGTCCTGGCCTCCGCTGGGGCGACGATCAATCGCCCTTTGCTCACGCAACAATGTGACCAATCCCTCAGCGAGCTGCCCAGCCTCAATGCATCTTTATTAGTGCAATGCCGAGGCCCAGAATTGCCACCGGAAACTGATTTTAAGGTTCAAGATTCTCGCGTTAAAGCAGCCTTTGCCATCAATCCCTTAACCAGTGCAATCTTTGGCCCCTCAGGTCTAAAAAAGATCCAGGTTCCAACCCTAATAGTGGCTAGCATCAATGATTTCTTTGCCCCAGCATTGCCGGAACAAATTGAGCCCTTTAGCTGGCTAGAAACAGACTCCAAATATTTACTGGTGAGTTCCCCAGCAACCCACTTTTCCTTTCTGGGTTCTGAGAAAAAAGATAGCGTTCTCCCGCTTCCCCCTGGGCTGATTGGCCCCGAGCCCAAACAAACCTTCAATCTCATGGAAGGGTTGAGCCTTGCCTTTTTTCAACGTCATTTGCAGGGAAAAGTTGAGGCCGAATCCTATCTCAGCCAAGACTATGTTCACCAGATTGATTCAGGTGCCTTCGAATTCGGACTCTTTCGAGAGTTACCGAATAGCTTTAGTCAGGCGGTTAAGGCTGTAGAGAAATAGAGAGGCGCGAAAAGGAGAGGCGATCGCAGCCCCCTCAGGATTAGAAGAAGGTCAACATCGAAAACATTGCTTTAAATCTCGAGTCAATTCCCAGAACAGGCCATGAATTCCAATTATGACGTTATTATTATCGGCACCGGTGCTGGAGGCGGAACGCTGGCACACCGTTTGGCGAGCGCTGGGAAGCAAATTTTAATCCTAGAGCGCGGTGACTTTCTGCCCCGAGAAAAGGCCAATTGGGATGCCAAGGAAGTCTATTTAAAGGAGCGCTATCACACCCACGAGCAGTGGTATGACGGTCAGGGGAAAGCCTTTCGCCCCCAAATGAGCTACTGGGTGGGGGGAAATACCAAAGTGTACGGGGCAGCCCTTGTCAGAATGCGAGAGCGGGATTTTGACGCCGTTGAGCATCGAGACGGCATCTCCCCAGCATGGCCCCTCAACTATGCGGTGTTCGAGCCCTACTACAGCGAAGCAGAGCAGCTCTACGATGTGCATGGACAACAGGGAGAAGACCCCACGGAATCGTTCCGCAGTCGCGCCTTCCCCCATGCCCCCGTTCGCCATGAAGGTCGGATGCAGGAGCTGGCAGAGGGGCTCACCCACCAAGGTCTCCCCCCCTTTCACCTCCCCCTGGGACTTAAGCTCAATGAAGTGGATCAAACCCTGGGCAACTGCATTCGCTGTGACTCCTGTGATGGCTTTCCCTGCCTCGTCCAGGGCAAAGCTGATGCCGAGGTCAACGGCATCCTGCCCATCCGCCATCAGTCCAACATTACGCTGCTGACCCAGGCGAAGGTACTGCGGTTGTTAACCTCAGCCTCGGGCCGAGAGGTGACAGCTGTGGAAGCAGAAGTGCAGGGACAACGCACAACCTTTACAGGTTCCATTGTCGTTGTTGCCTGTGGTGCCATTAACTCCGCCGCCCTCCTGTTGCAATCGGCCAATGACCAACATCCTAAGGGGCTTGCCAATCGCTCAGATTTGGTCGGTCGCAACTTGATGAAGCACCTGACCACGGCCATCGTGGCCCTCAATACCACCCCGAATCCTGCGGTTTTCCAAAAGACGATTGGCGTCAGTGACTTTTATTGGGGGGAGCCAGAGTTTCCCTACCCCATGGGCTTTGTGCAGAACACGGGCAATGTGCTGCGGGATATGATTCCGGCAGAAGCCCCTAAGCTACTGGCACCTTTTGTCAAATGGGTGCCCGGTTCAGAACTCGATCGCGTCGCGGAACATGCCACGGGATGGTGGCTACAAACCGAAGATTTGCCCGATGCGAATAACCGAGTGGAGGTTATCGATGGCAAACTGCACCTGCAATATCGAGCCAATAATCAGGAAGCGGGCGATCGCCTGATCCATCGCTGGATCAAAATTCTCAAAGCCGTGGATCGCGCCGAACCGGTCATTCCCTTTGGTCTTTACCCCCGTAACAAAACGCCGATTCAAGTGGTGGGTCACCAATGTGGAACCTGCCGTTTTGGTACGAACCCCAGTCGCTCTGTTTTAGACCTCAACTGTCGCACCCATGACGTTGACAATCTCTACGTGGTGGACAGCAGCTTTTTTCCCTCAAGCAGCGGCATGAATCCGACGCTGACCATTATCGCCAATGCCCTAAGGGTGGGCGATCATCTGCTCGATCGCCTTGGCTCAGCGCCGCCTTAGGTCATCTTGGCTGCAGCATCACGGCCATTGTGGCCTTTTCACTTGTTTCCACAACAGCGCCTTCCATCCCCCTTTACTCCGGTATTCATTGACTATGACCCCTGATCTCCAGAGAACGAAACAGCCTTCCACCGAGCAGCAGCGTCTGATGGAAAGCACCAACCATCAGGCTCCCTGGAAACGGTGGGGTCCTTATCTCAGCGAACGCCAGTGGGGCACCGTGCGAGAGGATTACAGTGACTATGGTGAAGCCTGGGACTCGTTTTCCCATGACCAGGCCCGTTCTCGAGCCTATCGTTGGGGAGAAGATGGCATTTTAGGCATCTCCGATGATCAGCAACAGTTGTGCTTCGCGATCGCCCTCTGGAATGGTCATGATCCCATCCTGAAGGAACGAATCTTTGGCCTCACAGGCAACCAGGGAAACCACGGCGAAGATGTCAAAGACTACTATTTCTATCTCGACAGCACGCCCACCCATTCCTACATGAAAGGGCTCTATAAATATCCCCAAAGTGCATTTCCCTACGCGGATCTAGAGCAGGAGAATCGTCAGCGGGGTCGGGACGGCATGGAGTACGAACTCATTGACACCGGGGCATTTCACGAGAACCGCTACTACGATGTCCAGGTGGAATATGCCAAGGCAGATGCCGACGACATTCTCATTCGCATTAGTGCCATCAATCGTGGTCCAGAAACGCAAACCTTACACCTACTTCCGACGCTTTGGTTTCGCAATACCTGGTCCTGGGGCAAGCCGGACCCGAAGCCCAGCCTCAAGTCCATGGGGGAGCAACACGGCATTAGCATTGTTGAGGCAACGCATCCCGAACTCGGGCAACGCTGGCTCTACTGTGAGACTCCAGAACTGCTCTTTACGGACAATGAGACCAATGCCCAGCGATTGTTTAACACGGGTGATCCCAGTCCCTATGTCAAAGATGGTATCGATCGCTATGTTGTGGCAGGGCAAACGGAGGCGGTGAACCCCGAGCAAGTGGGCACCAAAGTTTCGCCCCACTATGTGTTGGAGATTGCACCGGGAGCAACTCAAGTGGTGCAACTGCGGCTGAGCGATCGGCCCAATCTGCCTGCGCCCCTCGGCCCCAATTTTGACCAATCCTTCCAACAACGCATCACCGAAGCCGACAAATTTTACGCCGCTATCAATCCAGCCTGTTTAAACGAAGACCTCTGCAACATCCAGCGCCAAGCCTTTGCCGGTATGTTGTGGAGCAAACAGTACTACTATTTTGACGTGGAAGAATGGCTCCAGGGTGACCCCGGCCAGCCTGAGCCACCGAGTGTTCGCAAGGGGGGACGCAATCACCAATGGCGTCACCTCAACGCCGCCGACATCATCTCTATGCCCGACAAATGGGAATACCCTTGGTTTGCCGCCTGGGACCTGGCTTTCCATGCCTTGCCCCTGGCCGTCGTCGATGCCGAGTTTGCCAAACGGCAGCTCGATATCATGACCCGAGAGTGGTATATGCATCCCAACGGACAGCTACCGGCCTATGAGTGGGCCTTTGGGGATGTCAATCCGCCGGTCCATGCTTGGGCGACGTGGCGGGTCTATAAGATTGAGAAAAAGCAGCAGGGGAAGGGCGATCGCCAATTCCTAGAGCGCGTTTTCCAAAAGCTATTGCTCAATTTTACCTGGTGGGTCAATCGCAAAGATACCGAAGGCAATAACGTTTTTGAGGGAGGATTTCTGGGTCTAGACAACATTGGCGTTTTTGATCGCAGCTCCCCCTTGCCCACCGGGGGCTACATTGAGCAGGCCGACGGCACCAGCTGGATGGCCATGTACAGCCTCAACATGCTCACCATTGCCCTAGAGTTGGCCCAGGAGAATCCTGTCTACGAAGACATGGCCACCAAGTTCTTTGAGCACTTTCTCTACATCGCCGATGCCATGAACCATGTGGGCAATGATAAAACCCAGCTTTGGGATGAAGAGGATGGCTTCTTTTATGATGTATTACAACTCCCGGATGGCAATCGAATTCGACTGAAAGTGAGATCAATGGTGGGATTGATTCCGCTGTTTGCCATCACCACCCTAGAGCCCGAATTACTCGATAAACTACCCAACTTTAAGGCACGGTTAGAGTGGTTTATCAATCACCGCACCGGCCTCAAACGGAACGTGGCCTGCATGGAAACGGAGGGTATGGGCGCACGACGAATGTTAGCGCTCCTCTACGTCACCTTAAATCGGACGGAGACGGAAGATAAGCTTCGACAGGTGCTGAGCAAACTGTTGGATGAGGCCGAATTCCTCAGCGACTATGGCATTCGTGCGCTCTCGAAATACCATGCCGACCATCCCTACATCTTTGATGTCAATGGGGAGCAGCATCGTGTGGACTATGAACCGGCTGAATCAAGCAGTGGATTATTTGGCGGGAACTCTAACTGGCGCGGCCCCATTTGGTTCCCGGTCAACTACCTCATTATTGAGTCACTACAAAAGTTTCACCACTATGTCGGTGAAGACTTCAAGGTAGAGTGCCCAACGGGTTCGGGGCAGATGATGACGCTCTCGGAGGTGGCCGCCGAACTCTCACGGCGACTGATCAAAATTTTCACCCAAGATCCCTCTGGCCATCGCCCTCTCTACGGTGGCGTTGAGTCGTTCCAAAATGACCCCCACTGGAAAGACCTCATTCTATTTTACGAATATTTCCACGGCGATAACGGTGCCGGGATTGGGGCCAACCATCAAACCGGCTGGACTGGATTAGTCGCGAAGCTCATTCAGCAAAGTGGCAAGTCGATCAACCCGTAACCGACGCAAATTTCTGACCGGGCTTCGGCTCCGCTCAGCCCTCGTGCTTCTAGAGCCCTTCATTCCATTCTCCCCATTCACCCCCTATGACGTTCGATCACTGGTTCAATTACTGGATTGAAGCCTTAGGCCTAGGGACATTTATGGTCTCCGCTGGGGTGTTCGCAACGCTGCTTTATTCCCCCAATTTCCCCATCATCCAATGGCTTCCCAATCCAGTCCACCGGGATATTTTGATGGGGGTTGCCATGGGGTTAACGGCGATCGCCATCATCTACTCCCCCTGGGGAAAACGTTCCGGTGCCCATATCAACCCGGCCGTGACCCTGACGTTCTATACCCTCCAAAAAATTGAAGCGAAGGATGCGATCGCCTACATCATCGCCCAGTTTATCGGAGGACTGGCCGGGGTCTGGCTTGTGGCCTTTGCGCTAGGAGACGCCTTCACCCAAAAACCCGTTAACTATGCCGTAACGTTGCCTGGAATGGGGGGAATTGTGCCAGCCTTCATCACGGAATGTCTCCTCTCGTTCACGCTGATGATGATGATCCTCATCACCAGCAACCAGTCAACGCTCTCTAAGTACACAGGAATTTTTTCTGGGATTCTGCTGTCCTTTTATATCCCCCTAGCCGCGCCGGTCTCAGGCATGAGCATTAACCCAGCTCGGACCGTCGCATCGGCACTCCCGGCACAGCTCTGGAGCCACCTCTGGATCTACTTCGTTGCGCCACCGCTCGCCATGCTCTTGGCCTCAAGGCTCTATCTCGCACTGTTTCAACGGCCCACCCGAGACCTCTGCTGCAAGCTCTATCCCAACCACGACCATCCCTGCATCAGCCATCGCTGCTGTAAGAATTGCACTGACAACTTAGTCCTTTGAGAACCCTCCCCTCGCTCCAGTTAACGCCTCTACTACATTGGCAACCGTTCCCTCGCTCCAGTTAACGCTTCTACATTGACAACCGTTCATTGGCAACCGTTCATTGGCAACCGTTATGGCTTTAGCGCTATGCCCTTAAAGACCCATCGAACCAAACACCGTTTCTACACCGTTCTGTTTCTTAGCGGTCTGTTGGTCAGCCAAGTCTGGCCCCAGCAACAGTCGGTCCTCAGTCAGCCGAGTCCAGCAATACCAGCGATCGCGAGCCAAGCTGCGACAGAAACCAGGGTTGGCATACCGCCCCTAGCTGCGACACAGGCTCTAGGCCAGTCCCCAGCCCAGGCTCAGAAAAACCTCGACGCTGTGCTTGGCGTCAGCATCACCGTCTCTGACATGGAGGAAGCGCTGGCATTTTACACCCAGGTTTTGCCCTTCAAAAAAATGGCTGACATCGAAGTGGCAGGCGACGACTACGAGCGCCTACAGGGTGTCTTTGGCCTCAGAATGCGGGTTGTGCGGCTACAACTGGGCCAAGAAACCCTGGAGCTAGTCGATTACCTAACCCCCGGCGGTCGACCAATTCCCATCGACTCGCGCAGCAACGACCTCTGGTTTCAGCACATTGCCATCGTCGTCAATGACATGGATGCAGCCTATCAACACCTGCGCAAACATTCTGTTCAACATGCTTCCACGGGGCCCCAGCGTCTACCCGACGACATCCCTGCCGCCGCTGGCATTGAAGCCTTCTATTTTCGTGACCCCGATGGTCACAATTTAGAGATCATCTTCTTTCCGCCGGACAAGGGTGACCCGCGTTGGCAAGAGCCCAGCGAGGCTCTGTTCTTGGGCATTGATCACACGGCGATCGCCATCTCCAACACCTCAGCCAGCCGAGCCTTCTACGAAACTCTATTGGGTCTACAACTCGCAGGTCAAAGCGAAAACTACGGCACCGAGCAAGAGCACCTGAATAACGTCTTCGGTGCGCGACTGCTGATCAGTGGCCTCAAAGCACCCGCTGGACCCGCGATCGAATTCCTGAATTACCTCGCCCCAGCGGGGGGGCGCCCCATCCCCGTCGATGCCAAAGCCGATGACCTTTGGCACTGGGAAACAACGTTGCAAGTGCAAGACATTGATCAGGCCGCCGCTCGTCTCCGGGCTGGGGGAGCTCAATTCATCTCTCCCGGTGTCATCACCCTAGCGGATGAGGCATTGGGCTTTCGCCGGGGCTTCCTGGTGAAAGATCCCGATGGCCATGTGCTGCGTGTGATTGAGCGTTAAGCAGCATCCATGCATCCCAAGCAGGCGGCATCCCAAGCAGGCGGCATCACGGGCGGGAATTGTATCAACATCTCACCCTCCATCGACTGATTACCCATCAGCTCATTACCGATCCACCCATTACCGAGCCATTCATTCCCCATCAATCAGGAATAACAGGAATAAAATCATGACCCAGCAATACGACATCATCATCATTGGCACCGGCGCAGGTGGCGGCACCATGGCAAGGGCCTTAGCTCCCACCGGAAAACGCATTTTAATCCTCGAAAAAGGCGGCTTTGTCCCCCGAGAAAGGGCCAATTTTGATCCTCATTCAAACTGGGTGGAGAAACGCTACACCCCCGATGTCACCTGGTATCACAAAGACAAGCCCTTTCGGCCCAGCCATCCCCATGACTATGTGGGAGGCAACACGAAGTTCTACGGTGCAGCCCTGTTTCGTCTGCGGGAGCGCGACTTTGAAGAAGTGGAGCATTACGATGGCTTGTCTCCCGCCTGGCCCATTTCCTACGGTGATCTAGAGCCCTACTATGCCCTCGGTGAAAAGTGGTATTACGTCCACGGCCAAGCGGGAAGCGATCCCACAGAACCGACTCGCAGTGCTCCCTATCCCTATCAACCCCTCCAGCACGAACCTCGGATCCAACAGCTCAATGATGATTTGGCGGCCCAGGGTCTCAATCCCTTTCCACTCCCCATGGGCATGCGGATGGAGCATGACGGAGAAGAAGGCAGCAGCAGCAGTTTGGACCTCTGGCCCCAATTTGATGGCTACCCTGATCCCTATGAAATCCGGGCAGATTCCCATCTCGTCGGTGTTCGTCCTGCCCTACAGCATGACAATGTAACCCTCAAAACCCACAGCCCTGTGGAGCGGTTGGAGGTTGACGAGTCTGGACGTAAGGTCAAGAAAGTGATCGTCAAAACGGAAGCAGGGGAGACGGTTGAATATGAAGCCGATCTCGTGGTGGTCGCAGCCGGTGCCCTGGGCTCAGCCCTATTGTTTTTGCGATCGCAACAGGACAAACATCCCAACGGTCTTGCCAACAGCACGGGGCTCGTCGGACGCAATTTCATGGGTCACAACAATGCAACGCTGATTGCCATCAGCAAAACGCCAAACGACGCCACCTTTGAAAAGACCTTAGCCCTGGCTGACTACTACTGGGGGGATGAAGCCTTCAAATATCCCATGGGACTCATTCAAATGTTGGGGAAGTTCAACGAAGACCTGATGAAACTGGAATCGCCAACCCCCTTGGAAGGCATGACCCATGCTGAGATGGCCTCCCACTCCCTCGAATTTTGGCTCCAAAGTGAGGATTTACCCCGATTGGAAAACGGCATTTCCTACAATACCCAAGGTCAAGTGGTGTTTGACTACACGGCCAATAATGTTGAGGCTGCGACTCAACTGAGAAAGCGCCTCACTGATTTTCTGGACTGCATTAATTGTCATCCTGGCACCCATAACGTTGACTTTTATATGGGAGGAATGGTTGGCATTCCTCTCGGCCACACCATGGGCACAATGACAATGGGCAAAAATGCCAGCCAGTCAGTGCTGGATCCCTATTGCAAAGCCCACGAACTTGATAATGTCTTTGTCACCGATGGAAGCTTTTTTGTCTCGGCAGGCGCTGTAAATCCAACGCTAACAATCATTGCGCAAACGTTAAGAGTTGCAGAATATATTAAGAGCCAGGTGCTTTAGAGATATTCTGATTTTGCTTGGTTTTACTAGCTTCAGGCTACTTGTAAGCCTTTTTATCCTGTTCACC
Source organism: uncultured Pseudanabaenaceae cyanobacterium (assembly GCA_938017515.1). GTDB lineage: Bacteria > Cyanobacteriota > Cyanobacteriia > PCC-9006 > JAAUQQ01 > JAAUOP01. The sequence continues at coordinate 10,399 of CALIJJ010000067.1, read as the reverse complement.
TGTTGCATTAATTTTTACGGTTAGCTTTTTAGGCTGCTCGTAAAATTTGGCCCCTAAAAGCTCATCCGTGCACTTTTCTGTCTTCTATTCGAATCTGTCTTCGGTTCAAATCTGGTCATGAATAGTTCTGCGATCGCCATTACCACTGCATTACTCCTTTTCTTTCGCATCTATTTCACTATTGGAGCAATTTTTGCCGTCTTGTTTGCCGTTTTCCTCGTCAAACGGGTCGATCCCGGAGCACGGGGATGGGCCATCGGGTTTCGCCTGCTGATTATGCCTGGCGTTTCGGTTTTTTGGCCCCTCTTTGTGTGGCGTTTAATCCGGGGGCAGCAAACCCCAACGGAACGAAACATTCACAGGTTGCGTGCTCAACAGAATTCGGTCTAATGTCGTGTGACTCAATGTCGTATGACTCAATGAGCCATGTAACAAACAAGCCATGTAACTGAAGAGAAAACGATGATCCATGAACGTCGGCAAACGCACTTTTGGTCCTTTGTTGCCTTAGCCTGCATTTTGCCCCTGGGCTTTTTAGCCTCCCTGCTCCTGCGGCCAAGCTATGGCCCTGCGGCATCCTCGAGCACATCCCTATTTGATAACGCAGGTTTCACGCCCAGCGTTACTCCCGATGAAATCGAAGTCCTCAAGCAGGTGGACTGGGCCGATGCGGTTGTTCCGATCAAAGGGGAAGCAATCAAGGTAACCGAAGCCGGAGCCCCCCAAGTCCTTCTGGCCGTCACACCGAGTAGAGCGATTCAGCAGCCCGATGTGCTGGTGTATTGGCTGGAGGGGAAGCAAGCGTCAACGGATGCTCTCGCTGAGAATGCGCTTTTCTTGGGTTCGCTCGTGGGAACCTCTCGTCGGGCGTTTACCGTTCCCACCGCCATGCAAGGTAAAGCAGGCAATCTCTTGATTTACAGCCAAGGCAAGGATTCTGTGCTGTCTGCACTACCCCTATCTGCCGACATGACAACCCCTTAGCATCTGGAGTTCCTGGACCAGTGAGTGTTGCTTATAAGTCGATTCAATGGAATCGCACTAAAATCATTTACGACCTGTTGCTACTCGCAGCGATCGCCATTTATCTCTTTCTGTTCACCTGGTCTGCCCAACAGATCAGTCCTGATTTAGAAATGCTGGGGATTCAGATTCGGGCCTTTGGTTCGGCTGCATTTATCCTGCTCCATGTCATTCTCTCCATTGGTCCCCTATGCCGCCTCAATCGCAAGTTTTTGCCCTTGCTATACAACCGGCGGCACATGGGCGTGACCATGTTTTTTCTGGGACTAATCCACGCCATTGGATTTAATCTTTCCAGCCTGCCCTTACTCGACAAGCTACCGTTCAAAATCCCGTTCAAAGTCACAGGTGCACTGTACTGGTATCACGACTTTGGAGATTTAGATCCTATCGTGAGTCAGTTTGCTGGCAACACTCACTATGGTTCGTTGGTCCGTTTTCCGTTCGAAACCCTTGGTGTTATTGGCCTTGCCATTCTGTTTTTGATGGCGATCACCAGCCATGATTTTTGGTTGGCCAATCTGACAGCCCCCATTTGGAAAGGGCTGCACATGATGGTTTACGTCGCCTACGCGGCCCTTGTCGGTCATGTGGCCCTTGGCGCGATTCAAACCAACCGACATCCGCTGTTGACCGTTGTCGTCGGTCTAGGCCTGATTTGGATTACGGTTATTCACTTGATTGCCGCCTTGAAAGAGCGCAGGGGTGACCAACCCATCAGGAATACGGCCCCCGCAACCGATAACTTTGTGGAGATTGGCAGCATCTACGACATTCCCAATACCCGAGCAAAGATTGTCTCGGTCGCTGGGGAACGGGTCGCGGTTTTCAAATATGACGGAAAAGTCTCCGCCATTTCAAACGTCTGCCAACACCAAAACGGACCCTTAGGGGAAGGGAAGTTTATCGACGGTTGTATTACCTGTCCTTGGCATGGCTATCAGTATTTGCCAGAGACGGGAGCTTCACCACCGCCCTTTGTGGAGTCTGTCCCCACGTTTAATGTGCAAGTTAGGGGCGATCGCATCTTCGTCAGCACCATTCCCAATCCTCCCGGAACCCAAACGCCAGCCGCTCATATCCCCCCAGAGCTGGAGGGCCAAGCATGACCTCAGATCCCATGAACAATCCCAATCCTCAGTCCCCAAAACAGCAAGAAGACGAGTTTTTTAGCGGTTACAGCCGCTGGCCCAAAAGCATCAAAAGCTTTTTCTTCAAGTTTATTCCCCTCCTATTTGTGGGAGTCGTTCTATTTGGAGTCATTGTCCCTCGCGTTCACGATCAATTTAATGCAGGAAAATTTAGCCGAGGAGAATTCCAAGGCTTACTCGTTGGCGAACCCGTGCCGCATTTGCTGGTGCCTCGCAAAGGAAAGATTGAGTCCGGCTCCCAGTTTTCTCGCTACCTGCTCTCGGGCTTTAGCAAGTCTGCCCCTCCGGCCAAGGTCACAGACCATATCGGAAAATGGGTCCAGCTCAAGGGAACAGCAGTCCACCGCAATAATCTGACCGTTGTCGCCACAGGTGGTGCAGAGCCCATTGACGCACCAGCCGGTGCCCCCAGTGCACCGGAACCCGGCATTCCCCTCGGCAAATTCTCGCTCAACGGTGAGATTCTCGATGGCAAGTGCTATCCCGGCGTGATGAAACCCGGTCAGGGCAAAACTCACCGTGCCTGCGCCATTCGTTGTATCAGTGGTGGTGTACCCGCAGTCTTTCGCTCCCATAATGAGCAGGGCGATCCGCTCTACTTTCTCCTAGCTGACAATGAAGGAAAAGCGGTCAACAAACAGGTCTTAGACCTAGTTGCTGATCCCATTCAAATCGAAGGGGAAGTCACCCAATACGGTGATCTATTTGTCATCAAGGCTGATCCCTCCAGCTATCAGCGGGTCTAAGCAAAATGCCATAGACGTTGCCTATGACATCAATCGAGAAAATCAGCTTGTTCCAGAGTCGATGCTCATAGAGACTAAAGCTGTGATGAATTCAATCGGGTGGATTAGTCATGATTATGCCAGGCATTGTATTAGCTGTGGGTCTTGGGTTGATTCATGGTTTTGCCTCCCAAATTCCCATTGAAACCATCGTCCCAAGACATCGATGGACCTCCTTTGCCGGAGGAGTTTCTCTAGGGTATGTCTTCCTAGAGATTTTTCCCGAGCTTAGTCACGCCCAAGAAGAACTGGCACATTCCGAACTCCCCCTGCTAGGATTTTTAGAAAATCATATTTATATCCTTTCGTTCCTGGGGTTAATCGTTTTTTACAGCCTTGACAAGATTGCACTCAAAACTAATTCTCGTGCGAACAGTGAGCGAAATGGCTCTCTATTTTTCTGGATCCACATCCTCGCCTTCGCAGCACTGAATGGCATCTTAGGGTATTTATTACAGGACTTGGCACAGCATAGTGTTCTCTCTTGTGTGCTTTTGTTTGTTGCATTAGCGCTCCACTTATTCATCGTCGATGAGAGTCTGCGTGAACATCACAAAGTTCCCTACGACCGAATTGGTCGATGGCTATTGGTTGGAGCAGTGATAGTGGGAATGGCGATCGGACAGGGCCTACATCTGAATGAAGCAGCCATCTCTCTTGTTTGGTCATTTCTCGCCGGAAGTATCATCTTAAATGTTCTCAATCGAGAACTTCCAGCAGAAAAAGATACCTGTTTGTTTTCTTTTTTAGCTGGCAGCTTACTGTTTTTTATTCTGTTAAATTTACGCTAGGGAATGAATTGAATCATGTCAGAACAACTGAAGAAAATCACTGACCACCAATGCCAGAATGCACCCAAAAAATATGATGACCTCAAAGCCCTTTTCTTAAACTGCACACTGAACCGAACACCTGTGCTGTCTCACACGCGGGGGGTGATTGACATTGCCAAGACTATTTTTGAGGCCAACGGCATTCAGACAAAGGTGATTCGCCCCGTTGATTATGATATTCCGGCTGGATTGGGCCTAGACATGTCCCAAACAGATGAGTGGGATAAGGACGACTGGCCACAAATCCAAAAGGAAGTTGATGCCACTGACATTTTGGTGCTTTGTACGTCGGTCTGGCTGGGTGAAAAAAGTTCTGTCTGCAACCGCGTTTTAGAACGGATGTATGGATATACCCACTTACTCAACGACAAGGGGCAATACCGCGACTACGGCAAGGTTGGAGCCACACTCATTACCGGCAATGAGGATGGGGTCAAGCATTGTGCCATGAACATCCTGTTCTCTCTCTCGCATATTGGCTACACCATTCCGCCCCAGGTGGATGCGGGATGGTTAGGTGAGGTGGGTCCTGGTCCTTCCTACTTAGACCCTGGTTCGGGCGGTCCCGAGAACGATTTCACCAACCGCAATACGACGTTTTTGGCATGGAACTGTATGCACATGGCTCGCCTGTTGAAGGACAACGGAGGGATTCCTGGCCATGGCAACCAGCCTGCGGCTTGGGAAGCGGGTTGCAAAACAGACTTCAAAAATCCGGAGCATAAAGTCTAGGACTGTCGTTCAGACTCTCCTCCATCGGCGTCATCCGTAACCGAAGCCCTGCTCAATCACCAATGCCATGTCCAGCACAGCCCCCGATAGCACCTCCCCCAATACCCAATGGTTCCGCGTTGCGGCTCTTGATGAACTGCCCGAAGGGCGGGTCAAAACCGTTGTTGCAGGGCACAAAAGCATCGCTCTGACCCACCACAACGACCAATACGGAGCCCTCGACAACCGCTGTCCACACCAGGGGGGGCCCTTGGGGGAAGGCTCGATCGAGAACGGTTTGCTGCGCTGCCCCTGGCATGGCTGGGACTATTGCCCGCTGACGGGGCAGCCCCCCGGTGACTTAGACGTCGATGATGCCCTCGAAACCTTTCCCGTGGAGGTTCGAGACGACGGCATCTACATTGGTCTCGCCACTGAAGCACCCCACGTTCGCACCGTCACCGATGTCATGGCCGAGACGATGGTCAATTGGGGCGTTACCCATGTGTTTGGAATGGTGGGCCATTCCAACCTAGGACTGGCCGATGCGTTGCGTCGGCAAGAGCAGCAAGGAAAACTCACGTTCATCGGTATTCGCCACGAGGGAGCCGGAGCCTTTGCCGCATCGGCCTACGCCAAGCTGACGGGCAAGCCCGCAGCTTGCTTGACGATCGCCGGTCCCGGTGCCACCAACCTGCTCACTGGCATGTGGGATGCCAAGGTCGATCGCGCCCCTGTCCTTGCCCTCACCGGCCAAGTCAGCTCCCAAGTCCTCGGCACTGGCAACTTCCAAGAATGTGACCTCTCTGCTGCCTTCAGTGGCGTCGCAGCCTGGAGTGGCACAGTCCTGAGCCATAGCAAACATGCCGAGCTGATGAGTCTCGCCGTCAAGCACGCCCTGCTCCAACGGGACGTTTCCCACCTGATCTTCCCCGACGAAATCCAAACCCAATCCGCCAAGGATGTACCTGCATCCACTCCAGTGGGCCGCATTACTCCCCTACAAATCGCACCGCCACCGGATGCGCTGGCAACCGCTGTCAAGTATCTACAAAAGGCAAAACGCCCCGTCATCATCGTTGGCCATGGCGCCCGCTTCAATATGCCAGCGGTGATTGAACTGGCTGAAACGCTTAACGCTCCGGTGCTCACGACCTTTAAGGGCAAAGGGCAAATTTCCGATCGCCATCCCCTCGGCTGCGGCGTCTTAGGTCGCAGCGGTACCCCCATTGCCAGTTGGTTCATGAATGAATCTGACTTGCTTGTCGTCCTCGGCGCATCCTTCTCAAACCACACCGGCATTTACCCCGGCAAGCCCATCATCCAAGTGGACTTCGATCCCCTTGCCCTGGGCAAATTCCATCCGGTTACCGTACCCGTTTGGGGCGAGATCAGCATTGTCGTGGAACAGTTCAAAAATGCTGTCGCAGACAATGCCCAAGCAGCGGATCAGCGGGGCGAGATCGCTGAACGCTGGGAAATCTGGCGCACCGAAAAGCTCCGCCGCGAAGCCGATGATCGTGGCAACGGCATCAACTCCGCCAGCATCTTCGCCGCCATGACCCGGAAGATCCCAGCCAATGCCGTCATCTCCGTTGACGTGGGCAACAACACCTATTCCTTCGGGCGCTACTTCGAGTGCGAAGCTCAGTCGGTGCTGATGTCTGGCTATCTCGGCTCCATTGGCTTTGGCTTCCCTGGGGCCATGGGGGCTTGGGCGGCAGCAGGGCATGAGCGGACCATTGTTTCAGTCTCCGGCGACGGTGGCTTTGGTCAGTACATGGGCGACTTCAATACAGCGGTGAAGTACGGCATGAATATCACCCATATTTTGGTGAATAACAGTCAGCTTGGCAAAATTAGCAAAGAGCAGCGGGCTGGGGAATGGGATGTATGGCAAACATCGCTGCATAATCCCGACTTCGCTCAATACGCACAGATTTGTGGCGGCTTTGGAGTGCAGGTGAACAAGAAGGAGGACTTGGATGGGGCGATCGCCACTGCCCTTGCCTATGACGGACCGGCGATCGTGGAAATCATTGCTGATCCAGAACTGATATAGCACGCCTCCCCGTCACACTTTTCAAACCTCTTCGAGGGGTCTCTGTCTCTCGCTTTCAGCAAACTCTCAACAAAATTGAATAACGAGCGCCATCGCAACAGATAGACCCTCAACAACCGTGCCCGAGGAAGGGCGAGGAGAGCAGTAGCGATGGCGATCGCATCCAACCCAGATTTGCAGCTCGACCAGCAGCTCGAAACCTGGAAAAAACGAACTGACATCATCAGCCAGGCACTCCTACAACTGCACGATCTGCCGATTTATCAACAGCTCTCAGCTCACCCACCAGCCGACGCCAAAACTCAGGCGATCTTGCAAGAGGTCCAACAACTCTACGAACAGTTTGACCAGCTCCTCAACGTACTTCAGCAGGCTCGACAATACCGGGACGAGAGCGCAGGACTATTAAGCTCAAACCAGGGACGGGCAGCGGCCCAACGGTTACTCCATCAGTCGTCAGTACCGCTGGTTTTGGCATCAGAAACCAGACCCTCTGAGGCTCAAATCGTCGATCAGACCATTACTCCCGAGGCGGCGATCGCCCTCCTCATTCGTCGCTGCAAAACCGTCAACGCGACTCTTCAGCAAGCCCAGGCGGATCTCCAGCAGCAAGCTGCTCAACTTCGCCAAAACCTTGCCCAGGCCCAGCGGGATCTGAGCCAACTCGAAACGCTTAATCACTCAACCCAGGCTCTCCGGCAGGAATACGAGCAGAAAATTTCCACAGTCGATGGGCCTGCACCAACACCACAGCCCTCCCTTTCGGCGCTGCGCCAAACCCTCATATCCCTCTCTCAAGAATCCACAGATGCCCCTGCGGCCACAGCCAGAACGCTACAGCTCCAACAGTGGAAACAGCAACAGCAAGAAAGCCAGCAGAGCCTGGAATCTGCGCTGCTGTTTTATCAAGAGCGGCTCAATCTTCGCCAGGAACTGCGGGGGCGCCTCAGTGCGCTGCAGGCCAAGGCTCAAGCCAAACAAAAAATTGAGGATCCGGCTCTGAGTCAGCTCGCCCAGAAGGCCGAGCGATCGCTTTACAGCCGCCCCACATCCCTCAAGCAGGCCGAGACCCTGGTCCAGCAGTACGAACAGCAACTCAATCAGCGATAGCCGAGGCAAGCCATGACCCACAATGCTTTAGAACAAACTCTCCAAGCCAGCCTCACCTGCCAACAGTCCGACTGTAGCGGCGCCATCAGCGATGGTTATTGCGACATCTGCGGTCTTGCAGCGGGAAAATCTGCCAGTGCCTCCGTTCCCTCAGGAGCGTCTTCGAGCAAGGCCCACACCCAGTCTTCAGCTCGCTATTCACGACGCACTTCAGCCAGAACTTCGGCACGAACCTCACAGCGGATGAGTTCGCGGCGGAGCGATCGCCACCGTCTCGGCCTCGGCTTGGTCTCCCTGCCAGATCTGCCCTCCAATGCCCCTGAAACCCTCGTTCTGGACGACCCTAAGGTTCCAGAGAACAAGCGCTTTTGTGGCCACTGCGATGCTCGGGTGCGGCGCGATCGTGGTTTTTGCAGCCAGTGCGGTTCTGGCTATTCGTTCATTCCCAGCCTGAAAGCCGGGGATGTGGTGGGTGCGCAGTATGAGGTGCGGGGGGCGATCGCCTACGGCGGTCTCGGCTGGATTTATCTGGCCTTTGATCAACTGCTTTCACGCTACGTCGTGCTCAAGGGATTGCTCAACAGCGAAGATGCCTCCAGCGCCGCAGTGGCCCTAGCGGAACGGCAGTTTTTAGCAGCGGTCAAGCAGCCCAATATTGTTGGGGTCTACAACTTTGTCACCCACGGTGGCGAGGGCTTCATTGTGATGGAGTATGTTGCAGGGCAAACCCTACGGGACCTGCGGCGACGACGGGGGCCGCTGCCAGTGAGTGAGGCGATCGCCTACATCCACCGGATCCTCGGAGCCTTCAGCTATCTCCATGGGCAGGGATTGGTCTACTGCGACTTTAAGCCCGACAACATCATGCTCGAAAACGGTGACGTCAAGCTGATCGACATGGGAGCCGTACGCCGAATCGACGACCCCGAGGGTGATATTTATGGGACGGTGGGCTACAGTGCCCCTGAGGCAGGGGAAGGGCCAACGCCAGCCTCGGATCTGTTTACGGTGGGGCGTACGCTAGCCGTCCTGGTTGCAACCATTCCAGACTTTCGCAAAACCCATCGATTTACGTTACCGGGACCAGACCAAATTCCCCTGTTTGGGCAGTATGAGTCGCTCTATCATTTTTTGCAGCGGGCAACGGCGCAGAAGGCAGGCGAGCGCTTCCAATCCGCCGAAGAAATGGCAGAGCAACTCTTTGGCATACTGCGACAGGTCGTGGCCCAGGAAACGGGACAAGAAGTCTCGGCAGGCAGTCAATTTTTTGGCCAAGATCCGCTGGCCCTGGGCAACACAGCGACAGATTTTTCTAACGGAACGTCCATGACCGGGGCATCATCCTCAGGGCTACCAATGCTCCTCGTGGATGAAAGCGACCCAGCCTATGGTGCTGTGATGAACGCCTTGGCGATGCCGGATCGCGAGAGCAAACTGACTCAACTTCAACAGATCGCTCCCCAGCTCAGCTCAAAAGAGGCAACACTCAACCAGATTCGACTCTTCCTAGAAGCAGGCGATACCGAGAGCCTGGCCCTGGCTCGACAGAAACTTCAGGGGCATTTTCATACCAATCTTCAGAACCACGTCTGCTGGCGATCGCAGTGGTACTGCGGTCAGTATCATCTCCACCATGACCGTCCCAAGCAAGCCCAGCGCTGCTTTGAACGGGTCTATCACCAACTGCCCGGAGAACTGATACCTCAGCTAGTTCTGGCCCAGGTGTTGGAGCAACAAGAGCAGTTTGAGCGAGCCCGAGAGCTGTATGAGCGTGTTTGGCAGACGGACCGGCGCTATCCCTCTGCGGTCTTTGGGCTGGGTCGTTGCTGCACTCGACTGGGAGACTCCTTCGCAGCCGCTGAGGCCTTAGCCGAGATTCCGGCAGCCTCTCCTCTATATTCGCGATCGCGTTGGGAAATAGCGCAGACCCTGCTGGTTCAACGTTCATCTCCTCTCAACCTGACGGAACTCGAACGGATTGCCCATCTGCTGCCCCCACCCATCAATGCTCTCAGCCCCGGCCTCTCCAAGCCTCAGTCGTTGCTTCAGCCCAAGGGGCACAGGACAAATGCTGCGACAGGTCCACGGTCAGAACGAGCCGTTCGGATTGCCATTGAGCGCTCCCTACGCTCTCTGGCTCAATCCAGACAACCCCCTCATCAACGTCTGACACTGACTGAACTCGCCAATCAGATTCGCCCTCGGACCTGGTTCTAAGGGGATGGCCTGAAGTAAATGAAGTAAACATAGCCTTTGCCCATGCTGGTTTCCCTTCCACAGGCTCAGGGGGACCGGTTCCGCTCAACCAACGCCACCACAATCGCGACAGGATCGAGGGCTGAGCGAAGCCGAAGCCCAGTCAGCGAGACAATTGTGGCCGTCTACTTCACTCCGTGCGGTTATCGATCCGTGCGGTTATCACTTTGCACGAAGTTCTAGCTTTGGACTGGGTTCTAGCTTTGGACCGGGCTCTAGCTTTGGACTGGGTTCTAGCCTCGCAGTCCAGACAATTCCTGACAGATATCCCTCTCAACGCCGCCTTGCCATGACTCAGCTCAACTGTCGCCACTGCAACCATTGGCTTTTGCCCAGCGATCGCTTTTGCGAAGCCTGCGGCACCGCCGTTGCTCGCCCCACCTGCCCCACCTGCGGAGCCTCGGCCGAGAAAACCGACGACGAAGGCTTCTGCACCGGCTGTGGCTTTCGCCACCCCCAAGCCCCAGA
>CALIJJ010000066.1 GCA_938017515.1 uncultured Pseudanabaenaceae cyanobacterium | reverse complement strand
ACAACCAAGGGTGGTGGGCAAGAGTTGTATGTACTACGCGGCGGCTCTTGGGTCGGCACTCCTGGGGGCTGTCGCTCCGCCGACCGCGTCCACATTTCCCCCGGCGACCGCGACGTCACTTTAGGTTTTCGTGTGGCCTGTGTGGTTTCCCCAGGGCTGCTCTAGCCCTTTGCTCTTTTGCCCTCTTGCCCTCTGCGCAATTTTTTGGCTCTTTTGCCCTTCGCGCGTAGCGCGATCAAATCATTTTGATTTTTGTTGTTTATTCAACAATTTGGAATTAAATCGTAGGTTGGGTAGAGCAACGCGAAACCCAACAAGCCAACACCCATTGCCTCAACCAGCAGCCGGGGATTTGCAGAAGAGTTGAGATTCGCCTCTAAAGACCTCGCCAAATCCCCGGCTTCTAACCCCACCCAAACATTAAAATTCCCAAAGCCCCCGCCCCCGCCAATCCCCAAGCCTCCTAAAATACCCTTGGGGCAGGCAGGGCAAACGCGGCGGCTCTTGGGCCAACAATCCTAGGAACTGTCGCTCCGCCAACCGCAACCACAAATCCCCCGGCAACCGCAACAACAATATCGGTTTTCGTGTGGCCTGTGTGGTTTCCCCAGCACGCTTCTAGGTCAGAATCAGGCAATGTGAATTGTCCGAGCGTACGTTGAAGCGTCCAGACCTGCTCCAGCGATGCAACCGCACTTGTTGCAACCGCATCCGAAGATACAAAATAGGGTCAGTGGCTTGGTAGGGCCGAGACTATCAGTGATCGGCACCGAAGACTCGGCTGACCCTATCCCCCTTCGCGCCAACGCCTCAACCAGAAGCCGGGGATTTAACAAGGTCTTTAGGGGCGAGTCTCAAGCCTTTCGTAACTCCCCGGCTTCTCAACCCCACCAGAGAGAAGCGCTTCTCAAAACTGCCGCAACTCCCCGGCTTCTTAACTACGCACCAACAGACGATCGCCTACCATAGAACCAAGCTCAGGCCCATCCCCACTGCCTTAGCCCAACCGCCCCAGCCCAGGCAACCCCCATGTTCACCCAACCCAACCCAAACTCCACCACCCAAGACCTCGGCGAAAACCGCGTCACCTTCCATGGCCTCGACTGGTCCGCCTACCAGCAGATGAAAAGCCTGCTCAACGAACGCACCCGCGCCCGCCTCACCTTCGATCGCGGCACCCTCGAAATCACCATGCCCTCAGAACCCCACGAATTCTACGCCGAACTTATCGGCCTCTTCATCCGCATCCTCGTCGTCGAATCTGGGCTCAGGCTGAAATCCCTCCGCTCCACCACCTTGGACCGTGCCGATCTCGATCGTGGTACCGAACCCGACAACGCCTACTACATCCAAAACCAAGCCGCCGTCGCAGGCCGCGCCATTGACCTCGCCAACGATCCGCCGCCCGACCTCGTCGTCGAAGTCGATATCCGACACACCGACATCGATAAAAATGCGATCTACGCCGCCATGGGCGTACCTGAGCTTTGGCGGTTCAATGGTCAGCTGTGGCAGATTTATCAGTTGAGCGATGGGGATTATTTGGAGTGCGATCGCTCCCCCACCTTTCCCTTCGCCGCCAAAGACGACCTCTACAACTTCCTCACCGCCAGTCAAACCGACGAAGTCGAAGCCGAAATCAACTTCCGCGCCTGGGTGCGAGAACAGCAAACCACCTGAACCCAAATGCCCGATCCAGAAGCCGGGGATTTGCGAAAATCTCTAGGCTTGACCTTGATACCTGATTCAATCCCCGGCTTCTTGGCCACCAACCTTCACCTCAGCGATGCTCCCCCTGCCCGACGCCGACATCCAGCTCATCCCAGACTTCCTCACACCGGCTCAAGCCGATGACTTGCTGCAACAACTCAAAACCACCATCCATTGGGAACAACGCAGCATCAAAATGTTTGGCAAGGTTTTGCCCCAACCCCGCCTCACCGCCTGGTACGGCGACCCCGATGCCCGCTACACCTACTCCGGTCTCACCTGGGAACCACTGCCCTGGACCGATGCCCTGACATCCGTCAAAACCCAGCTCGAAACCGCCACCCAACTTTCCTTCAATAGCGTCCTGCTCAACCTCTACCGCAATGGCCAGGACAGCATGGGCTGGCATAGCGACGACGAGCCAGAACTGGGGAAGAACCCGGCGATCGCCTCCCTCAGCCTCGGAGCCACCCGCCGCTTCCACCTGCAACACCGCAGCAATAAAACGCTCAAACAATCCCTCGACCTCACCCACGGTAGCCTGTTGCTGATGCAAGGCTCCACCCAACACCACTGGCGGCACCAACTGCCCAAATCTAAGCGCGTCACCGAGCCCCGCATCAACCTCACCTTCCGCACCGTTCACCCCGCCTGAACGACCCAACCCATGGGGGTCGCGCTTGTGTTTTGGAAAGCAACCTTAAGGAAATGGGTCCAGAACATCAAATTTTGAGTCTATTTCAGTACACTGAGCTTTTTAAAAGGTATTTCTAGTATTTAGATACCGCTGACACTTAGTATTTTTGACGGAAGTCTTGCCATGACGGCCCAATCAGCCCTGTCGTATTCAGCGCTCCAGATTCAGTGTCAGAACTACCTCAGGCGTGCGCTCAGTGGCCTTGGTGTGCAGATTCAGACGATTTATCGTATGAACCTGACGCCCTTGATCCTGCCCTGCATGGCTGGCACCCATCGTTTCTTTCATAACTTTGAGCATCTTGTCGCCGTAGGCGGGCAAAGCGACTCCATCGAAATGCTGGCGGGTGCTTTTCACGACCTAGTCTATGTTCACGTCGATACCGGCATCCCCTTCAATCTCACGTCCTTTCTCAATCGCGTCATCCAACAGATCGACGGGGAACTGGTGCTGCGATCGCAACTTCCTCAAAATCCAGAGATTCATTGGTTGTTGAAACTGTTCGGTTTGCAGCCGGGGCAACCGCTCAGTCCGCTCCAGGGACAGAATGAATTTTTGAGTGCCCTAGTGGCGGTTCAGGTGTTGGCCCCGATTCTGAGCCCAGAGCATCGTCTCGCGATCGCCACCTGCATTGAAGCCACGATTCCCTTCCGCATCAACAAAGGCAGCCAAAAAGGCAGCCAAGGACTGCCGGAGGTGATGCTGGTGCGACTGCGCAGCATTGTTCAGGAGCATAGACTGGCCCTAACCGAAGCTCAACTGGTCGAAATCGTACGGCGCTCCGTGCGGGTCGCTAACCGTGACGTGGCTAGCTTTGCCCAGCCGACAGCGGTGGGCTTTTTGGCCGATACGTGGAACCTGTTGCCGGAGAACAACCATCAGTTTTCGCCCCAGGGTCTCTATCGGGTGCAGGACTATCGGCGATCGATCGAAAAAACAGAGCGCTTCTTTCGAACGGTCAACCCCCATTCAATCTTTCGCCAGTTTCGCGGTGTCCCGCCGACGGAGGTGTATCAGCAATGGCAGGAACAGGCCAACCAAAACCTGTCGGTGGGTCGGCTGTACCTCAGCTGTAAGCTTGTGGCGATCGCCCTCCTCGAAGCCCTGTCTGAGCCCCTGGGGGAGCAGACCACCATCGCCATGATGATGGGCGGGTTGCCCAGCGCTAATGGCAGTTCCCAGGGCAGCTTCAACGATGGCCTCAACCATTCGTCCCGTCATGTCTCCGGGCTCCGACTAGAAGACTTTTTGCCATCGCCCCATTGGTCAGGCATGGCCCTCTCCGACGTCGAGAAAGAAGTTTGGCAACTGTTGACCGAAGGGCGTGCCGAGAGCAATCACCAGGGCGATTTGCTGAACTCACCGCTGGCTGCCTTCATCGTTCAGCAGCATGGTTTTGCCAGGATTCCCTCATTGCGCCGACGGGCCGAGGCGTGGTTAGGCGGCTCGTTGTCCACAACCGACTTTCTAAGCCATTTTGACTCACCATTTATGGCGCTGTTGCTGGAGGCGATTCAGCGATTGTGGGAGCAGCGACAGCAGGCCTTTCGCCATCACTTCTGGCTCCAGTCTGAAACACCCGCCCAGTTCTCTGGAGGCGGGCTGGCCAATCGTTCGCTGACCCAGCGACTGTAGAGCTGGGCCGTCGGATCTTCGGGGTGTCTCGTCAGCACCTGCTCGAAGGCTTGTTGGGCTTCGCCAAATCGGCCTGCTTGGTAGTGGTCAAGGCCCAATTCAAAGCTCAGACGCGTTTGGGCTTTGCCGTTGCGCAGGCTGGCTTCGTCCCCGTCAAATACTTCATAGATGGTCAGAGGCTGTGCTCGCCCTTTAACGGTGACCTGATCGAGGCGGCGCATCAGAAATGAGGTGGCGTCATCCAGTTGCGATCGCACCTCTTCCGAGATAATCATCGACACCCCATAAAACTTCGTCAGACCTTCCAGCCGTGCCGTCAGGTTGACCCCATCGGAAAAGGCGTCGCCCTGCATGCGCTGGGCCTCACCGACAATGCCTACCATCATGGGTCCATGGTGGATGCCGATGCCGATGTGGATGGGAGGTCGGGGGTGGCGATCGCGATTCAATTGCTCAACCTGATGCAGTTTGGCAATGCCTGCTGCGATGGCATGCTCGGGACGCTCAGGGAATATGGCCATCATGCCGTCCCCCAGGTACTTCACAATGAAGCCCTCATGGCCACGGATCTCTGGACTCACCCGCTGCAAATAGTCATTGATAAAGTCGAAATTTTCCTGGGGCGTCATCGTTTCTGACAGGGTGGCAAAACCGCGAATGTCGCTGAACAGGACGGTCATGTCGCAGCTCACCTGATTGCCCAGGTGGATATCGGTGATCGTGGATTTGTGCAGGAAGCGTAGGAAGTGCTCAGGCACAAAGCGACCGTAGAGACGATTGCTGAGGTGAACTTCCATACGACTGAGCAGTTCATCCCGAGAAAAGGGCTTCTTGAGATAGTCGTTGGCCCCTGCTCGAAAGCCTTGCACGACGTCTTCGGTTTGGACCTTGGCCGTGAGCATAATCACGGGCAGTTGGTAGCTGGGGTAGAGAACTCGGAGTTTTTCACAGACCTCATAGCCCGACATCAAGGGCATCATCACGTCTAGAATCACGAGGTCAAAGCCCTCTTGATTCGAGTATTGCCCATGGTCTTCTTCTGAGAGCTTGCAGCTACTTAAGAGCTGTAGGGCCTGCTCACCGTTGGTTGCCTGAACAACCTCGTAGGGCTCGTTGGCAAGTTGTCCGCTGAGTACCTGGAGATTGGTGAGGTCGTCATCCACCACTAGAATGCGAGCTTTTTTGGCAACGGATTTTTCAGGCGGGTGAGTGGCGATATCACGACTGTTTGCCTGAGTGAGACCTGCCTGATTCGGGCTTGTGAAGAGGGATGGCAAACCCGAGGCAGACTGAGGGGTCGGAGTCAGCACGGGTAACCCTTGGATGGGTGAGGCTGGGGAGGCGGCAAATGTGGGGGCTTGAGTCGAAGACATCGTGACCGCTGTTGCCAGCAGAGTGGTCGTCTTTTGGGGCTCGTGAGAGAGCTTTTGAGTCGAGGACTGTGACTGAGGGCCTTGTGATTGGGGGGCCTGTAATGGGTCGTTCTGTAATGGGTCGCTCTGTAATGGGAAGGATTGTGACGGAGGAGAGGCAATCCATTGGTCTGACAGGATCGGTAGGGTGAAGCGAAATTGGGAGCCTTGACCATGTTGCGATCGCACCTCAATCCACCCACCATGCAATTCCACCAGGGACTTTGCGACGGTTAATCCCAATCCTGTCCCGCCATACAGGCGGGTAGTCTCACCCTGCCCCTGCTCAAAGGCATTGAACATCCGTCGCTGTACCTCGGGGCTAATGCCAATGCCGGTATCTGTGATGCAAATGGCCATGTACTGTTTGCCACGGGTTGCAGTCGGAACTGATTGGCCGGGTAACAGTAAATCTTCGAATATATCCTGCTGGGGCACGGGTTCGGCACTCAGAGTCACGCTGCCCTCATGGGTAAACTTGATCGCGTTGCCCACCAGGTTGTAGAACACCTGTTGGAGACGATGGCTGTCTGCGTAGATGGCCGGTAGATCGGCGGGGATCTGGTTGATCAGTTGCAGTTGGCGCGGTTCGGCGAGGGGACGGCAGATGGCGAGAACATGCTGGGCGATCGCATGGAGATTGACTGCGCTTGGCTTGAGCTGGAGTGCATGGTTTTCAAGTTTGGACAGATCAAGAATGTCATTCACAAGAACGGTCAGACGCTGGGCACTCATGATGATCAAATCAATCACATCCAGTTGTTGAGGCATTAGTGGATCAACGGTTTGGGCCTGTAGCGACTCTGCCAATCCTAAAATGCCGGACAAGGGGGTGCGCAATTCGTGGGAGGTGTTGGCTAGGAATTCGTCCTTGAGACGAGTGAGTTCTTCTAGGCGTGTCTGTTGCTTTGTTAGCCGTTGATTCCGCTCACCGAGCTGCTGATTCTGGTGATGTAACTGCTCAAAGCTTTGCTGAAGAGCCAGGCTCATCTGGGAAAACGATCGCGCTAAATCCCCCAATTCATCTCGACGATGGACTGGAAGCGCTGTGCTCCATCGTCCCTGGCGAAGCCCTTGCGTGATGCTTTGGGCTGCTTGGCTCAGGGCACGTACGGGACGCACCAAATACCGTGCAATCCCCACGCAGAGCAACAGCGACAGCAGCAGCAGCAGCGTACAGAGCAATAGCGTTTGATACTGCTGGCTCCGAACGGCTCCCAGCAAATCGGAGCGGGAAATGATAGTTCCGAGCACCCAATCCGCTCCGCCATAGGGCTGATAGCGTCGGGCTTGGATGATGAGGTGCTCTCCTCCTGATTTCTCTTCAAACAGACGCGTTTCCCCATCGACGGGTATCTCATCCCAGCGGCGTTGTAGATAGGCCGTGGTGGCCTGAGTCAAAGGATTTTGGCTGTCGCGGGCCTGCATGCCCACCATCTCTCCCTGCTCCAAGTCGAAGGGAACTTCCTCGGTGGAGGAGCTGAGGAGTAGACCATCGCGATCGAGCACAAACACTTGGGCTTTGCCAGGTAAGCGGATCGCGTTCAGCAATTCATCCATCTGAGCCAGATCAATCGCAGTCGCCACGACCTGCTCAATCTGGTTCTGTGAGTTCAAGATAGGCTGGGCCGCGATCGCCAGTCCCTGCTCGAATTGTTTCACCCAGGTTTTCTGACCTTTGGCAATGACCTCCTGATACCAGTCGCTGGTTGTTCCATCCCCTCGCTGAACTCGATATTCCTCCGGGGTTGTCTCTGGAGATTGGACTAGCGTCAGCGATCGCCCCTGAGCATCAGCCACCATGACCTGATGGAGCTCCTCAAAGGTCTGTAGCTGGGCTGCAAAACGACGCTCCAACTCGCCTGGATTAGCCAAGCTTGCATCAGCCTGGGAAAAGGCACTGTGATTCAGTTGGTTGACCATCACAGGCTTTTTTAACCAGTCTGTGAGCTGAACCTGGACGCGATCGCCCACTTCCTGTTCGATCTGCATGGCCAGTTGTTGGGTGGCCTGTTCGTTTTGTATCCGCATGAGATTGCCGATGCCCATGACGCTGAGCAGCATTAAACAAACGAACGGAAGGGTTATGGCCCAAACCATTGACAGCGGGCGTTTTGGACGTAGAAACGCACGGGAACGGCGGGCTGAGACGGACCAGCCTTGGGAGGGAGCAATCATGGTGATGGGGCAGACCTGAGTTGAACGGGTCGATGCAGACCGACACAAGCCCGGGAAATAAAAGATGCGATTTCATTGTAATCACAGTCAGCTTTTAATTTCCAAATCCCTCGATTAGGGACTTTATTTTCCGTGATAAAAACTTGCTTTTCTATCCACTAACTCGGCCTAAAAAGCTAGGAAGATAACCATGAATCATGGATTGAACAGAAGGATGAGAATGAAATGAATCTATTCTGATGTTCTTTTTTACACTCTGATTAAGGCGGCACGATTGGCTTTGCTGATGATGAATTTCAGGGAGGAGCTGGGGCGGACACCTTTGCGATCGCAATCAACTCTGAGCATCGCTAATGCCGTTTTACTCCAAGCTGGTCTCAAGATTGGACCGCTGAACATTCAGCAGTCCGCCTCAGAGCGCTTCATAAACCCTGCTCCCATCGGCGAACTGCTGCTGAATCCAGCTGGCATTGATGGGTCTCAATTCACGGCAGCCCATGTAACGCTTGGCTAACCCTTTCCCTGCAATCCTCTAACTCCAGTTAATCTGAGTCAGAGCTTCCCTTTGATGCCAATTCATTTGGAACAGGATCATGCTTATTCTCAACTCTAATCAAGTTCATTATCATCGGGTTGTCTTCCAACCCTCTGCCAGTCCGATGGATGGTTACGAGCTGAAGGTTATGCCGGGGATTATTTATCACCACAAGCTCTATCGTTCCATGCAGACCTTCGCTGCTCATCAGCGTGAGGATGCTATTCATGCCGCCCGACAGATCAGTCATGAGAGTCAGGGGCAGTTCTCAATCTTAGTTGTCGAGGCACCGGATAATTGCACGGTGTGGCGTCACGATTCGTCTTTGATGCTGTGGCAGCAGTACAAAAGCCAGTACTCCCTTGTGGAGACCATTGACCTGAAGCAGGTGGTGACATTGATGCGAAACTTTGGGGGCGTGTCGATTCGCGATCGCCGCTACAAGCTCAAAAATTATGCTCGCTGTTTTGTCGGCAGCGAAGCCGTGGCCTGGCTGGTGCGTAACCTTGAGTTATCCTCGGATGAGGCCGTTCAGCTGGGGCAACGTCTGGTGAACGAAGGTTGGGTTCATCACGTTGTGGATGAGCATGCTTTTGAGGACCATCAGTTCTTCTATCGCTTTTACTTGGATGAAGAACAGTTCCATGAGAGGACGTCGGCCTCCTAATCCCATGCCTAATCTCATGCATGCGTTGGCAGGGGCGTTGAAATGACGGGGTAAAATGGCGATCCCCCTCTCCTCTGATCACGGCACTCCCTATGGCTTCTGATGTCTGTCTGCTTCCTGCTGATACCCTGTGGCCCCGAACCCTGGCGGCGACAAAGCATGGTCTTGCCTGCGGTGCTCTCCAATCGATTGCGACAGAGAGTGAGCTGGTTGAGGATGAAGGCATTCCCTTTGTGGTTCGCATCGCGGCCAACGTGGTTCGTAAGGAGCAGGCGGCGGTCGAACGAAGGGCCTCGAAGGGCAAGGATTTCAATCCATTCTTGCCCTATGATAAGGACCTTTTTGTCGCGGATCTCTCGACGACTCACGTTTGTATTCTCAATAAGTTCAATGTTGTTGATCACCATTTATTGATGGTGACGCGCGCATTTGAGGAGCAGGAGAGCCTGCTCACGGCCCAAGATTTTGAGGCCATGTGGTTAGCCCTGCGTGATATTGACGGATTGGCGTTTTATAACGGGGGAAAATTGGCGGGGGCGAGCCAAAAGCACAAGCATTTGCAGCTCGTGCCCCTGCCCATGGTGGAGCAGGGTCCTGCATTGCCGATGGAAGCCGCCTTTAGTCCTCGGGATTTGCGGGCTGGGTTGAACCGAGTGCCAACGCTACCTTTTGCCCATGGGCTAATGCATCTCAATCCAGCCTGGGCCTATTCACCGACAGAGGCAGGGGCAAAGACACTGAAGTTGTATCACCAGCTTTTGTTGTCCCTGGGGTTGGAGCCCGAGGGGAATTACCTTAAGGCGGGCGCCTATAACTTGCTGGCAACGCGCGATTGGATGTTGATGGTTCCCCGTAGGGCCGAAGGCAGCCAGGGGATTTCGATTAATTCCTTGGGGTTTGCCGGGTCGTTGTTTGTGAAGGACGAGGCCCAACTAGAGAAGCTGAAGGCGATTGGCCCGATGTCGATTCTTAAGGCTGTGGCGCAGGCAGGAGGACGGTCATGAAAAAGATATTGCATTTGGATTCGAGTGCTCGCAGTGCGGGTTCCTACTCCCGCAACTTGAGTTTGCAATTTGTGGAGTCTTGGCAGCAGTTTAATCCAGACAGCGAGGTGATTTATCGCGACCTGGCCCAGGACAAAATTCCCCATGTCGATGAGCTGTGGGTGGAAGCCTATGAGGCAAGGCCCGACGATCGCACGCCGGAAATGAAGGCTGCGATCGCCCTCTCCGATAGACTGATTGACGAACTCTTCGCTGCTGACTACTACGTCTTTGGCGTACCGATGTACAACCTGACGATTCCGTCGGTGTTGAAGGCTTACTTAGACCAGGTGATTCGTCGCGATCGCATTTTTACGTTCGATGAAACGGGCAAACCCCAGGGATTACTGAAGGGCAAGAAGGCACTGATTATTACGACGCGTAAGTTTAACTATCGGGAGGGAACGGAAGCTTGCGATCGCAACTATCTCGAACCCTATCTCAAAGCCATCTTGAAGGTGATTGGCGTCGAGGATGTAACGGTGGTGGTGGCCGATGAGTTGGCCAAGGATGAGGTCACGCAAAATCGCTCCCTAACAATGGCCATGGTGGCACTGGTGCAACTCGCCGGACGATGGTAACCACCTGCATTAGGATGATGTGATGCTCTTTACCAGAGTAAATCAACTTCATATCCCAACTTAATAAGCAACTCTCCATTGAGCTGCTTAAATAGCTTCCTATGCACATCAGAGAACTGAGAGCGCCACTGAGCAAAGTCTCCGCTGCGAATATGGCTTTTATCAGCTTTAACTTGATTCTTAAGGGAGAACTTAGTAACCAGTTCTAAACCTCTATCCATGAGATCGGGATGAAATTGATAATGCATGAAAATATCCTGGAAAGCATCCACTTCATTCCCTACGATCTCTTCATACTTTTTCTCGAGGATGTTCTTATTGTTATAGTCCCACTGATTCATTTGAGTGAAATGATGCTGTCTCCAGAGCATTTCTACAATGATTCCTTGCTCAGGAGGCAATGAATTTAAATAGCTTTTATATGAGATGTTAACGGGGTGTTTTGCAGGATTTTCCTCGACATATTCGGAGAAAAATGGATGCTGAACGATAGATTTCCAGGTTGGAAAGGGGGTATTACACCACTCCTCATCTGTCCAAGTATGATATCGATAACCAGAAATGAGCAGGTCTCTTGGATCACGAATAAAATGACTGCCACGGTAGCTGGGAAAATCCTCAAAGGAAATATCGCCGGACATGGAGATATTGAGAATTTGATTTTTAGATTTTTTTGCAACTGTATGCTTTAGTCTGTCTTCCGTTACATAGAAGCATTCCTGATAGGAAAATCCAAACTCCTCACTCAAGCTTGTCATAATGCGGTTGTAGTAAACCGTAAGGCATTTATGGTAGCTAAAATGCAAAATCGTCCCAGAATAGAATGGCCTCTCTTGAGCTTTAGGCAAGAATATTTTTGAGTATAGTCTTCTTGCATTCTGATAAAATCGATTTGCCATTAAAGCTGCGCCTTTACTTGCGAGTAGCCAATATAACTACATTAGCAAACGCAAGCCCACAAATTAAAAAGAGCTAAGCCTCTATTCAAATTTAGAGATCGGAGCCTGCTTTTACTTCCGTATGAGAGCCCGTCAAAATGGGGCATATGGGAGATGTTCTATCTCACTGTGTCTAAGTAAGCGGACACAACTATCCAGCTAATCGGGCTTCGACTTCGCTCAGCCCTCGACTCCTTTGCTATCGCAGTGTTGCTGGTTGAGCGGAGCCGAAACCAGCATTGGCAAAAGCAAGGTTTATTTTAGGCCATCTACTTAGTTGTCGTAATTGAACTTGAATTTCTGCTACCGGCTGTCGTTGGAATCTTGGCAGAACACTTCTTGTGTAAAAATGGTCATGAAAAAGGGGGCAAGACACTACCCCCTTTTTCATGTTTAATTTTCTATCTGTTAAAAACTCGAAGTAGCGAAGTAAGAATCTACTTTTCAATGTTGGGAACAACATTAGGACGCTCCTTGCCTTCCCAGCCCGCAGGACGCTTGGAATTATACCATGCGATTGAACCTAACCCCGCCGCTGCTAAGAATCCGACTACACCGACGATCCCAAGAGAAATACCATAGGGGGCGGATGTGGCTTCTGCTGCTAATAATAGGCTAATCATTTGGTTTCTTACCTGTTTTTCTCTACGTCCTCAACATACAAAAAATCAGTCCCAGCGCTCTCTCTCTGAAGACCGAAATGCTATTCCCTAGATTCTTCCCTTTGGATGAGATGGGGACAATGGAATTGGGCTAAAACGTCATCATCTCCTCGCCAAATGTTGGATGAATTGCCACCGTTTGCTGAATCTGATCAAAGCGAATGCCCTGCTTGAGCGCAGGCGTTACGGACTGGACGAGGGCAGTGGATTGCTCGCCAATCACATGTAGACCCAGAACCTCACCAGAGGATTCTGAAACCACAAACTTGATCAGTCCTGGGGGACTGTGCTGAGCCAGTGCGTAGCGCAGCGGAGAAACTTTGGTCTCATAGATTGTGATGGGCTGATCTGATTTTTTCTGTGCTGTCTCCTCAGTCCAGCCCACGCTCGTTGCAGGGGGATGGGAAAATACCGAGGAGGGCACCCAGCGGTAATCTACCTCGGTTGGGCTGTTTTGATAAATCGTTTTAATCACGGCTTCTGACTCGGCCTTGGCCACAGGCGTCAGGCAAAGACGACCCGTGCAGTCGCCCACAGCGTAGATGTGTGTCTGACTGGTTCGGCTGTGGGCGTCAACGGCGATCGCTCCCGAGTCCCCAAGATCAACCCCGGCTGCTTCCAGATTCAGTCCCTCAAGTGCTGGCTTGCGACCCGTTGCCACCAAAACCATTTCAGCCTCAATAGGGGGAACTTGCTCTGCGTTCTCTTCTACTGGAGAGAGGTAAATCCGTTTTCCCGCCTCAGTCTCCTCGATCTTGCTGAGCGATGCTTCCATCACGAGATTGACTCCCTGCTCCTGAAGATGAGATTGGATTGCACTGCGAATGCTAGAGTCAAATCCCCCGAGGATTTGCTTGCTCGTATCTACCAGTGTGACTTCAACGCCAAATGTGTTGAGAATTCCGGCAAATTCAACGCCGATATAGCCCCCTCCGATAATGGCGATCGACTGGGGCAACCTCTTCAAGGTAAACATTTCTCGGGAGGTCAGTGCGAGATCAATGCCGGGAAGGTCAAGCAGGATTGGCTGTCCCCCAACGGCGATCAGTAGATGCTCAGCGGAAAGGGTCTGTTCTTTTCCTTCTTGTGACTGCAACTTAATGTGATGGGAATCTTCAAAAGAAGCCTCGCCATAGAGGAGTTCGATACCGGCCTCTTGTAGAGAGTCCTGAATCGATAACTGGATCGATTCAATCGCAGATTGAATCGATTCGCGCAGTGCGTCCCAGTTCAGCGAACCTTTGACATCATGCCAAGCGAAGGATTTTGCCAATCGAGCGTTTTGGGCGAATTCTGCGGCGTAAAACATTAGCTTCTTGGGTACGCAGCCACGATTTGCGCAGGTTCCTCCCACCGCTTCTTTCTCAATGAGTCCTACCCGAATGCCCTGCTCAGCTGCGCTTTTTGCTGCCGCCATTCCACCGGAGCCTGCGCCAATGATTAGCAGGTTGTAGTCAAAGTTTTGCTTGCGTTTCATAGGATCTATCTCGGTATGGTCTTGGTGGGGTGGTTGTCATAGCAAAACTCCTCGATACTTCGAAGCATCGAGGAGCCGCATCGCGGTGGGGGCAATGAGAGAATGAGAATTAGCGGGATTCGGTGCCCTGGTTGGGAGCACCAGCTGTTTCGCTGCGTGCGCCGGGGGCTTCAGGTGCTGCACCTTCGCGGGTTTCCATGTTGGTGCCCTGTCCGGTCTTGCGCTCGCTACCTTCCAGCGGAGTCTGCTTACCAGAAGTTTCAGGCGTTTCGTTCTCGTTGTCCAATTTTTGGGGCTCAGTGCTCATGGTTTGTACCTACATAAAGTCAACGGGGTAAACAACGACGATGTTTTGTTCGCAGCGTTCATTGCCCTTGTTCTTATTTGCAATAGTAGGAGAGTGTTATGAAGCCATCCTCTGCCCAAAGGCTCAATCTGAATTGGCGTTAGGAATATTCTAGGAAAACTTCAGACCCGAATAGATTGAATGTGATGAGATGTGCTCCTTCGTTTGCGATAACAAGAAAGAGTTCTATCCCTGGTTAACCATAGATGCAAAGCGTTTCATGGTGACTGCTCCAGGGCTTCAAGGTATTCGATCGCAGCTTCTAGGCGGGAGTCGTAGTTATAGGCAAATTCTTCGAACCATAGGCCCTCTTCCGAGCGAATGTCCACTTGCTTGAGCCATTGCTGGGCCGCTTGGGTGAGAGCTTGGCGTTGCTGAGCGACTTGTTCGTGCTGCTGAGCGGCTTGCTGCTTTTGTTGCTTTGCGATCGCCGCATCCTCTGCCCGGTATTTTGCCTTCAGTTGCTCCAGCATGAAGCTGTCTTGGCGAGGTGGGTATTGAACTGATTCGGGCGCAGTATTTGGAGATGCTGCTGCGCTGGCTGAGGTGATAGGCAGTTGTTGATTGGGTTGGGGCTGGTGCCGTTGGGATAATTGAGTGCGAATGTCGTGTTTTTGGGGTTCTCCTAGCTGGCTGAGGAGTTGGTCCAGCGATCGCACGGAGATATTGCTTTGGGCTGGAGATGTGTGAGCTGGTGATGTGTTAGCTGGAGATGTGTTAGCTGGTGGTTGGGTTGATGCGCCCTGAGCTGATGCTTCCTGAGTTGTTGAGCCCTGGCCTGTCGCTCCATAGGCTGGACTTCCATGGGTCGTATCCTTGCCCAAATTCTGGTCAGGATTCTCGCCAACATTTTGGGCCTTGAGTTCAGCAAGAATGCGATCGACAGATTCCATGGAAACACGGGAGCCAAGGGAACGCTCAAAAGAATGACTTTGGCTCCATCTTAACGATATTTGAGACGACCTTTGAGAGCCTCCTAATCGTCAATGGCCCCCATTAGGACTTCTACCAGACTCATATCTGCCATGTCATCCATGGTCACGGTGTCGCAGATATCAAACTTAGCGCCCACATCCATGAGTTGATCATCCAGCGCCGTCAGGAAACTCTTGGCACCTGCATCGTTGCCCACCTGAATGAAGGATAGTGCCAGTTCTTCATCCCGATCCATCTTGCGGCTGGCATTGATAATCACTTCCATAACGGCCCTGCGATCGTTAGGCTCACCGTCGGTGATGATCAAAATTGTCTCGCCATTGGGCTTGGCTTGTCCGGCGGCCTTACGCTCAAAATAGTTGTTCATGGCATTGGACAACACCGCTGCGAGCCCCGTGCTGCCAACGGGGTCATTTTCCAAAAAGATTTGTTCAACCTTGGCTGTGGTGACGTCGTCGTAGCGTTTGAAGCGGCTGGAAAACATGTAGACCGTGATGCCGTCGGGGTCAAACTTTTCGCACTTACGAGCTAGGGCCAGCGTGGATTCTTCCGCCAACTCCCAGCGGGTCATATTCGTGCCCGCATCTGTTGCAGACATACTGCCGCTTTTGTCGAGAATGAGCGTATAGTCACGGTCTTTCATGGTTGGCAGTTTCCAAAATAATGGCCTACGCCTCAACCATAGCCAGAGAAATTTGCGATCGTCTTGGGGAGTTTCCCACACCCCTTCGGATTCATTGGCTTTTGCTTGGGTGAGCGAAAACTTGAATGATCAAAGCTTGGAGCACGAGAGTACTGGAATATTACTGCTGCTGCAAAAAGGTCGATAGTTCCTGGACCAGCCAAGCTTTTTCCGGGGCTGAGAGCAGGATGCCAAATTTATGGGTCTTCATGCCTGCTTTCAGCGCAATACATTGGACCGAGCGATCGCTCAGGTTATAGCTGGTTTGTAACTCAGCGTTGTCGAGATGGCGTGTCGTGCCTTCCTGGAAGCGATTCCAGCCGAAAACTTGCTGACGCAACCGATAATAGGTGCCATCCACTTCCAGCTCAGTGTGACCAAAGAACATCGTCAGCATTTCTATGAGCATCCAGAGGCCAATGCCCCAAAAGGGCAGAGAGAGGAGTTGCGCAGGCATTGGTGTTTCTAGCGCAACGGCCATGAAGGTCCAGAAGAAAAGCAACCCATTCCAAAACAGTACAAAAACTCCCAAGGCAATGGCCTCGGTTTGGAGTCCTTGGGGGGGGATGACGAGCTTGAGTTTGTCACGGCTGCGATCGAGTTGAACCTGGCTCTGGCTGGGTTTGCTGAGGGAGGATACTAATGCGGCCTGGCGATCGCTCTCTGTGTAATATGTCTCTTTGTAATACGTTTCTGGATGATCGAGGGCAAAACGAGCATCAGTTGCTGACACAAATCGATCCTCCACCATGGGCTCCAGCAATCTCTCCAGCCAGTCTGTAAAAGTCTCCGATAGGTTCACAGCATCGCGAAAATCGATGGCCATGCGCGTTTGGGGCAGGTCGCTGGGGGAGCGGTGGGTCAATAAAAATAATAGAGTGCCACCCAGGGCATAGAGGTCTGATGCCGGACAGGCTGCCCCACGAAATTGTTCAGGGGCCATGTAGCCGTGGGTGCCGACGATGGTGCCACCCGGCATGGGTTCGTCTAGGGGGGGAGTTTGAACGGCACCAAAATCGACGATGACGATCTGGCCCTCATCGCTTAGAACAATGTTTTCAGGGGTGAGGTCGCGGTGAACGATGGGGGGATGAAGCTCGTGGAGGTAAGCAAGGACGTCCAACAAATCACGCGCGATCTGTTGGACTTCGGTTTCGCTGATATGCCAGCCTTCGTTGACCCGGGCTGCGAGGGATTTTCCCTGGGCGATCGCCTGAACCATACAGAAGGCTTTTCCCTGATCTGTGCTGGCTTGGAAGTGGTCGAGATAGCGAGGAATGCTGGGATGATCGAGATCTTGTCGGAGCTTGGTTTCGCGCTCGAACTGTTCTAGGGGGCTCCAATCCTTTAGCTCGGCCAGAACAAGTACTTTAACGGCGACGGTTTGCCCCGTTGCGTCATCTTTGGCGGCGTAGGTAATGCCGTTGCTGCCCTGCTCAAGCACCCCTAAGAGTTGATAGCGGTCTTGCAGAATGGTGCCGTCAGCGAGGGCGGGTTGCATGGGTGGGGGCCAAGAATCAGGCGATTAGGACGTCACTCATCCTGTTATAACGTTTGGACGACGCCCTACAGCCAGTTGCCTAACAAAATGTAGGGTGACCAATAAAGCGGATGGCTGTATTTTGGATTCTGGATCAGTGCTATCTGGGCATTTCGCAACGCATCTGCCCGTGATCCTCCCGTCTGGGACAGGGATTCATAGAACGCATCCATCAATTCTGATGTCGCCTGGTCATCGACGGCCCACAGTGTTGCCAAGGTACTGCGTGCGCCTGCCTTAATGGCAACACCGGCCATGCCCAAGGCCGCCCGCTCATCGCCCACGGCGGTCTGACAGGCACTCAAAACCAGCAGCTCAATCGCCCGGTCGGCACTGTAACCCCGTGCCTGCAACATCTGGTCCAAGGCTCGTACCTGAATCGGGTCATCCCAGGCCAGCAAAAATGTATCGCTGGGATCTGAGCTGAATTGGCCGTGGGTCGCAATGTGGACCACCGGAAACTGCTCATTGCTAATGCGATCGCGCAGTTCTTTCTGGGTAAAGTCTTGATCGAGCAACACCTTACTTTGGGGCGCATGCTTGGCGATCGCAGCCATCTCCTGGGTGACATAGCGTAACGGGGTAAATCCATTTCTGGCCTCCGTTAGCCCCACCGCTAATGTCTGCATCGCTTTTCCCTGAATGGGTTGCGGTGCCATCAAATCGAGCCCTGGTGTGATCGCAATCTTATAGTCCTCAACTAAGTAATGTTCCCCGTTGTGCAGGACTGCCATAGGGACGGAATTGAGCGCACTATCGAGAGAGAAGACTAGGGTCTCAATGCCCTGTTCTGCCAGGACCGATTCCAAGGGGCGCAGGATCAAATCATAGAGGCGTTGGGCCGCAGGCAAATATTTCCGTCGGCTGCGGACGACAAGGGCATAGCGAAAGTCTCGCAGAAGCTGTTCCAGTTCTGCCTGGGGAATGGGGCTGGCGTAGTGGTCGAGGTGTCCATTCGGAAGTTGCAGCAACACCTCTATTCGATCCTCCAACATGACGGGAGTGACAATGGCTGCGGTTGGATCCAGCTCATGGGCCCTGGCAATCATGGCTGCGCTATCACCTCCCACGGAGCAAGGCTGACCTAAGAAGTTCCCCAGTTCGATGCGGCGCATCTGGTCGATGGTTTCTTGAGCTTGTCCCAGGACGTTCTGGGCGACGCCATGGGCCTGGTTGACGGCGTCAGCGCCTTTGGCTTCGGAACTGAGGAGCAGGTCGATGAGCTGTCGGTAAACGGGGTCAATATCTCTGTGCAGGGAGAACTGGACACCTGGATTGAGTCGCACCAGTTCATCTTCAAACTGACCTAGGTGTTGAACCGCATTGCTGTAAGCAGCCACGGCTTGAGTCTTGTGTCCCTGCTGTTTCTCTAGGCGACCCAGTAGCCATTGCCAGCGGTAGGTGAGTTCTGGGGCGTCGAGCTGTTCGCTCCGTTTGAGAGCGGCTTCCGCGTAGCGCTGGGCCAGAGACCACTGGGATTGTTGCTCATGCAGCTCTCCCAGGAGACCGAGGGCGATCGCCTCAGCCCGGATATTGCTTTGTTTTTGGGCCTTGTCTAGGGCCGTTTTCAGCAGCGGCTCTGCCACAGACCAACGTTGAGTCTTTTGTTGTGTGAGAGCCGATTTTCCCTGACCTTCCACATCATTGAGCCGTAGTAGCGTTGCTGCGAAGTCCAAATCTTCCCCTACGGGACCGTGAGCATCATGTTGCGCCAGGGCCAACGACCATTGTTGGGCCGCTGCGGTGTTGTTTTGCTGGGCGATATAGGTGCGTAGTTTTGCGTGCTGGATCTGAAAACTCAACGGGGAGGGAGAGGCGGGCTGGTCCGTTGGGGCAGACTGTGGGCCAGAGAGCAAAGATTCAGCCTGCTCAAAGTGGGCGATCGCCGCTTCAAATTGCCCCTGGGCCAGATCGGTTTCTCCCTGCTCCATGAAGAGCGTGCTGAGGATGTCGGATCCAGAGCCAGATGCAGTGGCAAGGTCCAGGCTCTGTTGGAGTCGCGCTTCTGATTCGTTGAGGCTCCCGGCGAGTCGATGTAGGGAGGCGAGGCGTTGGACTGCTGTGATGGTCAGTGAAGGGTCTGAATCTTGAGTCTGCAACTGATCGACGATGCCCGTGAGCTGGCGGAGCGATCGCTGGTAAAAACCGAGCTGCTGGAGCGCTTGGGCCTGATTGAGCTGACTGCGCAGCATCCCTGGCTTGTCCTTTGCCATCTGGTAGGCCGCTTCCGCCTGGGTCCAAGTTTTGAAGGCAACGGCGGGGTCGGAGTCAAATTCTAGGCTGCCCTGGGCGGTGAGCACGCGGGCGCGCAGGCTTGGGTCGGCGGTGTTTAGGTTTTTGTTATTTAGGTTTTTGTTATTTAGGTTTTTATTGTCGGTGTTGAGGAGTTGGAGGCTTTGGGCGATCGCCTGTTCCGCCTGCTCCCGCTGTCCTAAACGTTGATGGGCCAAGGCCAAGTTACTAAGGGTTTGAACCTGGGCGACTCGATTACCTTCGCGACCATAGCCCTGGACTGCTGCCTGCCATTGGGCTACGGCCGCTGCAAAGTCGCCGTTTGCAAAGAACTGACGTCCCGCCCGATCCTGGGGCACTGCACGATGGCCCGACAACGACCCTTGACCGGGCTGATCCTGAGTCTGAATCTTTTCCGGTAGCTTTCCCCAAGCGGGTGAAGCACTCAGCAATAGACTGAGCCCAAAACTCAATCCAGCCATTCCGATGGAGCGGTGCTTGGGGACTGAGCGAAGTCGATGAGATTTGCGTTGACTTCGGAGATTCTGTTGAACGCTCAACGCATGGACCCATGCAAGAACCCATCGAAAAAACAAGACCAAGGACAGCAGGATGAGGCGAAAGTTCATGGCGTACGGGGGAGGCAAAAAAATCGATGTGGAGAGCTAGGGGGGGACCGTTTTAGGACAGGAGGCTCGGCGGTGATATGCCCCATTAATGCGAGCAGCCTTCTGCCAGCGAGGTCACGAGCAAGTCGATGCTGTGGTGTGTTTGGCTTGCCCCGTTCCTGTGAGCCGTACTCGACCATCGCTGAGTTGGAGCCACCCTTGCGCTTCTGGGTGGTTCACTCGTCCTCCGATGCCAAAGGGGAGAGGGGGAGCACCATTAATCCGGCGTAGGTTTGAACGACGTTTTTGGTCATAGGCTTTTTGGTCATAGGCATGCTTAGCGCCGTAGAACGTCATCAATTTTTGCCAGGGATTTTGCCAGGGATTGATGACGGATTTTCCCTGACGTTCAATGACTTCCGGCGGAAGGATTCCCAGATCGACCAGCGGACTGTGGCTTTGCTGCCCACCTGTCATGGGGGGAACGCCGCCCCGACCACCGAGGCTTAAGCCTGCTAGATCTGAACTTGCAGAACGACACTGGGGGGAAATATCCCGTGCCTGATTAGACCGCGCCTGAAATGCCAACGCGATGTTCTGTTCTTGTTCGTTGGATACGCGTTGCCCGAAGCCTGTCAAAGGGCTAAACCCAGAAAAGTCAGACCCAGAAGAGTCAGTTGTTGTAGGCATGACAGGGGGAGGGGTGACTCCTGG
>CALIJJ010000065.1 GCA_938017515.1 uncultured Pseudanabaenaceae cyanobacterium | reverse complement strand
CATCTCTATGCAGAACTGGGTCTGGGGCAATGACTATCGACCCGGTAATGCTTCGGATAACCTCGTCTACAGTCGCGAGCAGCTCCAGCAGTCCGGCCAGCTCCAGCCCGGTGGCTGGCTCGGTGGGCTGCGCACTGAGACGTTGCAAGCCGGTGAGGAGCAATCCTTGGGTTTCTATCACTGGTTGACCAGTGGTACGACCAACTCCCAAGGGGATGACGCCTTGAAAAAGCCCTTTCCCAATCACAAGCTGCTGATGGGCCAGGACTCACCTATGGGGACGCTCCACGGTCTCTCGAAATACCCTTACATTCGTGAGGGGCGTCGCATTATTGGCCGTCCGTCCTACGCCCACCGCACAGGCTTCACCGTGTCAGAAATTGATATCTCGCGCCAGGATTTCCGGGCGGACTACTACAAGCAGACGCTGACGCCGCGAACCTATCGCACGTTGTGGAATGCTTTGGCGGGACTAGAGGCGATCGCCGCTGTCACAGGCCAAGTCAAAACCGAGAACATCATGCGGCGCAGCCGCTCGACGATTTATCCCGATGCCGTCGGTATTGCCCAGTACGCCATTGACTTCCACCCCTGCATGGCCGAATCGCCCTCGGAGAAACCGGGCAACATCGAGCGCCCCGGAGCCCGCCAGGGTCATGGACAGGCCTATCCCGCCCAGATCCCGCTGCGGGCGATGATTCCCCAGAAGCTGGATAATTTCTTAGTTGCAGGTAAGAGCATCGCCACCAGCCACATTGCGGCGGCGGCCTACCGGGTGCATTCGTTTGAGTGGTCGGCTGGGGCAGCAGCCGGCACAGCCATTGACCTGGCTTTGGAGACAGGCACACGTCCCTATGAAATGGTGGACAATTTCCCTGGGGAGGAGCCCCTGCTGCGGCAGCTCCGTCGCCGTCTGGAGGCCAATGGCAACCCCACCGCGTTTCCCAATACAACTATCTTTAATGAGGAGTGGGAGGATTGGCGGGTTTGGTAGACAACCTAAAAAGGGCTCCCAAATTCAGGTGCCCTTTTTCCGATACTCAGCCTGAAAGATTCAGGCCACTGATCCAAAAAATATGGGGAACCCCGCTCTCGTCTAGCGCATCCCAAGCGAAGAGTACAGAAACTTAATGTAATGATACAATTCATTACTAGCTCCTGAACTGGTCTACTCAGTTTGGGGGTTAGCCGCTTGATGCTGTTTGCGCAGCGTCGAGCGGTGCCAGTGAGAACGGGGCTCAAATCAACGTCCGGTTTCCGCAAGGATGAACGCGAATCCTTTATTTATAGCGCGGAGATTGTAAACCTGGAATCTATATATAGGCTGATTCCATTCGGTTTGGTTGAAAATCTTGAGAGCTGTTTGGCTCCGGCAGACTGCACCCAAAAACCGTATCTGCAATCACAATATCAAGCTCGGAAACCTCGCCCGTACTTCTTAATGTTTCTTTTCATTCCGTAAAGCAATATGTCGGTTCACGTTGATAACTGTGATCCGAATCTGAGGAAAATGCGGTGTTATCTCTTAAAAAAGGGTGGGTACTATATGGCTTCAGTCGTGGTCCCTCCAGCGGCTTTTTCCGTCCTCAGCAAGCAAATTGATACTCCCCATTCTGTTTGTTGTTTGGCGTGACTGTCCTGTTTGGTTCTAGGGTTTTGGCCTAGGACTTGTGGCAGTTTGTCACCTTGCATGGCGCTCTTTTGGTCTATTCCCGGTCTGTTTTGACAGCCCTTATAGATCTTCACCTCACACTATGCGCGCATCCCATCAACTCCAGGAACGCATTGTTACCTTTTTGCAGCAGTACGCCTCCGGCACTCGGGTTTTTACCCGGGTCGTGATGCGAAATAACCAGCCCGTCGTGTCGGGACCGGAACTCCAGGGTGCCAATTTGAGTGGCACCGATTTAGAAGATATTGTTCTCAACGGGGCCGATCTGCCCAAGGCCAATTTCAGCTGGGCTAATCTGCAGGGTGCAGATCTGTGTCAGACCAACCTGTCCTCGGTCAATTTTTGGCATGCCAAACTCAACCAGGCTCAAATGAAAGGCGCGAAGCTGGCGGAAGCATTTCTGGTGGGCGCTGACCTCACGGGAGCGCAGCTGATCAATGCGGACCTCAGTTACGCCAATCTGAAGGACGCCATCCTCAATGGCACCGATTTAGAAGGGGCGATTTTGACCCAGACCGTCATGCCCGACGGTTCTGTGCACGATTAGGGCTACATGATGAAGGCTTTGGGCTAGATTCAGCGATTGCTAGAAAATGCAATGTCTGTGCGAGGCGGAATCTGTATCTGTACGGGGCGGGATCTGTACAGGCAGGTTTAGCCGATCGATGAGCGGTTTAATGAGGAGATTTTGGGTAAAACTTGCCCCGATCGCAGCGTCTATTTCCGTTTCGGAACCGCGCCTGAGGCCGAGCTTACACCAGACCTTCACACCAGACCTTCACACCAGACCTTCTAGGACTGCTGCGACAACCCGATGGTCCGCATCGTCGTGTAGCTGGGTCAAGATTTCTCGGGCTCGATAGCTGTCGAAGGCGTGGAGCGATCGCGCCAAGGCTGCCCGTACCGGCCCATGGGGATTCCTCGCCAAAGGTTGCAAGTGGTCTAGGGCCGCTGTCCGCATATCGGTATCCGCAAACTGCCGAAAGTGCAGGGTTGCAAGCTCCTGGAGCGCAACATCGCTGTCGCCTAGGGCCAGGGTACAGACCTTGAATAGCTCTAGGGGATCAGACAGGATGGCGATCGCTTCCAGGACCGCTGCGCGCACCAGACTGTCAGCATCCTCACGGAAGGTTTGCCACAGCAGTGGTCGACTCTGGGGGCCAAATCTGCTGAGCGATAGGACCGCTTCGCTTCGGACTTGGGCCTCGCTATCCATCAGGAGAGCCGTGAGAGCCTGGAAGCTTTGGGGCGATCGCTTGCGGCCTAGCCCTGTGGCGACCAGAAGCCGCACCAGCATGTCTGCCTCATCTAGGTGAGCACACAACAATGGCACCGCCGTACTGGTGTCGTAGGCTGTCAGTGCCGTCAGCGCCCGGAGGCGAGGGGCCAGCTCTGGGCTTTCTAGCCCCAGTTTGAGCTGTTCTAGGTCCGTCGGTTGGGAAGTCATAGGACTAGGGTAAAGGGCGGCTGGGGGAACGATGGTTCATACCCCAAGACTGGAAAGAAACTGTAATAGGTCGCTGAAAATTGTGTGGATTGGTCACGGCAAGATGGCTGGTTGCTGCGGTGCGTAACAGGAAAGCTCGTAATATGAAAATCCGTGACGCCCGTCCGTGCCTATCGTTTTGGATCTGGTGAAAGTTGTGAATGTCTACCAACAGTTTGTTTTTCCGCGTCTGCTGGATGTGGCGATGCAGGGGGAGCTTTTCTCACGGTACCGGCGATCGCTGCTGGCGGATGTATCCGGTGATGTCTTAGAGATTGGCTTTGGCACTGGCCTTAACCTAGCCCATTATCCTGAGGCGGTGCAGCGCATCGTCACTGTGGACCCCAATGCTGGCATGAATGGCTTGGCCCAAAAGCGTATTGAAGCCAGCGGCGTGACTGTGGACCAGCGCCTCCTCAGCGGTGAGGCCTTGCCCATGGCCGATCAGTCCTTTGACAGTGTCGTGAGTACCTGGACGCTATGCAGCATTCCTAAGGTGGAGCAGGCCCTCGGCGAGATTCAGCGGGTGTTGCGCCCCGGTGGTCGCTTCTTTTTCATTGAGCATGGCCTTGCTGCGGACAACCCCGGGTTGCAACGTTGGCAAAACCGCGTTAACCCCATTCAAAATGTTCTGGGTGATGGCTGCAATCTCAATCGGGATATGGCTTCCCTGGTGCGAGCGGTTTTTCCCGACACCCATGTCGATCAGTTTTACATGGAGCGATTGCCCAAGTTTGCGGGCTACATGTATCGCGGCATCGCTACGAAATAATGCTGCTCCCAAAGAATGCGATCGAAAACGCAATGAAGGGGATTCACAGCTGGGTCCGGATGGCAGGATGGAAGGGTGCATATCAGAACGAAACATGCAGACTTTAGAACGACCGACCAACACCCCCGCAGCCAACGATCAGCTCATTATTGCCGGACGTCCGTTTCGCTCTCGCCTCATGACCGGTACCGGAAAATATCGCAATTTTGACGACATGCGCCGCAGTGTTGCCGAGAGCGGCTGCGAAATTGTCACCGTGGCTGTGCGCCGGGTTCAAACCAATGCGCCGGGACACGAGGGCCTGGCCGAGGCCCTGGATTGGAGCAAAATTTGGATGTTGCCCAACACCGCAGGCTGTAAGACCGCAGAGGATGCCGTGCGTGTGGCCCGCCTGGGCCGAGAAATGGCAAAGCTCCTGGGCCAGGAAGACAATAACTTCGTCAAGCTGGAAGTGATTCCCGATGCCAAGTATTTGCTGCCGGATCCCATCGGCACCTTGGAAGCGGCTGAACAGCTTGTCAAGGAAGGCTTCGCGGTGTTGCCCTACATCAATGCGGACCCGCTCCTGGCCAAGCGCCTAGAGGAGGTGGGCTGTGCCACGGTCATGCCCCTGGGCTCTCCCATTGGCTCAGGTCAGGGGATCCAGAACACGGCCAATATTCGCATCATTATTGAGAATTCGAACATTCCGGTGGTGGTGGATGCGGGGATTGGAGCGCCGAGTGAGGCGGCGATGGCCATGGAAATGGGGGCGGATGCGCTGCTGATTAATACGGCGATCGCCCAAGCGGTCAATGCTCCTGCCATGGCGAAGGCGATGGGCTTGGCGGCCGAAGCAGGACGCCTGGCTTATCAAGCGGGACGTATTCCGGTGAAAGCCTACGCCAGTGCGAGTTCTCCCCTCCAGGGCATCGTGGGAGCTTAGGGCGCAGTCGTTTCGATCGGGCGCTATGGATCCGTCGTCATGATCGATGGGGCACGCTTGGGCTCTTGATCCGCAATGTTCGAGTGGGGCATGGTGGGCTGCATCTGTTCCGAGGTGCTGCCCGTGGCCTCTAGGAATTGGTAGGTCTCGGCTGAAATATTGCGAATTAGCTCCTCGGCACTCCAGTCGCCGTGGGGCCGCTCCACCATGGCCATGATGATGTAACGCTTACCGCTGGGCATATCCACCAAGCCCACATCTCCAATGACTTTGCCAATGTTGCCGGTCTTGTGGGCAATGGACGCTCCGGGGCCAATGCCCTGGGGCAGCAGGTCATTGGTTTGGGTCAGGCGCAGGATGCCAAGGAGGCGATCGCGCGATCGCAGCGACACGACCTCACCCTGATTGATACGACCCATGAGGGTGACCAAATCGTTGGGCGAGATGGTATTCGTGCCTTCTAGGTCCGGCAGTAGGTTACTCACCTGGGTTTGCTGGAGTCCCCAGGACTGGAACCGTTGATTGAGCCGGGCCGGACCGCCCAGGCGATCGATCAGCAGGTTAGTGGCGGTGTTGTCACTAATTCGGATCATTTCCGTCGCCGTATCCAGCACAGAAAACTGGGTGCCCGGGGGCAAAAACTGCATCTCGCCCGCCTCCGTTGCAATCAGTTCGGGCGTC
Organism: uncultured Pseudanabaenaceae cyanobacterium; assembly: GCA_938017515.1. Lineage (GTDB taxonomy): Bacteria > Cyanobacteriota > Cyanobacteriia > PCC-9006 > JAAUQQ01 > JAAUOP01. The sequence continues at coordinate 75,158 of CALIJJ010000065.1, read as the reverse complement.
ATGGTGAGCTGTTCGTTCAGGCTGATATTGCCCGCATCGATTTCTTCAAACAGGGCCACCAAAATGGGCAATTTGATGGTGCTGGCGGAGGCAAAGCGGCGGCGGGAGTTGATGTCCAGATAGCTGCCCGTGTCGATATCCACCACAAAGACGCCAGCGGTGAGGCCCTCATTGGCTGCAATGAGTGACTCAATCTGGGTTTTGAGTCCGCTCATTTCCTGGCCCAAGCGGATGCCCTTCGGCTTGGGTTTGGGGGCCTCTGCCGAGTTTGCTGCGGTCTCGCTGGAAGTGGCTTCGGTGCTGTAGCGCAGGCTGGGATCAATGGAAGACAGTACGGTTCCGGCGAGAACACCGAGTCCGACCCCAACAATCAGCAGCCGTAAGGCATAGCGCAGGGTTGAGACCATGGGCCGGGGCTTGCGGGGGGGGCGCTGCGGGAACCTACGGTTGGGTTGGTATCCGGCTGGATTGCGCGAAGCATTGAGGTTACGAGCTGGACCTCGACCGGAACGGGGCGTTGAACCGGTCGATGAGCGGCGTCCCCGACGGCGCGATCCCCGTTGCTGGGCTGCGGGGGGGGCAACAACTTGGAGGCGACGTTGCTGATCTCGGTTGACGGGACTGCGACGGCTCTGGCCTTGAACAACGGTGCCCCGGGAGCCCAGGCCAGTGACGACATGGCTCGATACAGGGCGAGGGCGCACATTACTGGGGGCTTGACTCTGTCCAGGCCGTCCCATGGGAGAGCGGGTGGGTGCTGGGCGATCGCTGACGCGGCGGCGGCGTCCCAGAAAATCCTTGCGAGCCTTGGGAGCGCCCTTAAATTTGGGTGGACGAGGCGCAGGCGAACCAGAACGACCCCGAGACCCTGTGGGTCGTTCCCGGGGCGATCGCGATGACGATCGACGTCTGTCCCTGCGGCTACCGTTACTGTTGGAGCCAGCCCTGCGTCCTGTTCGGTTGTTGCCGTCAAAGGCCATAGAGCCACCCAATACCTTATGTGATGCTTCGAACTGGTACAGACGACAGGCTTGAGTCAGGCAAGCCCTATCTCTCCAGTGTATTCGCAGCCCCGCTTTATTCAGCAGCCAGTGAATGTTCCTTTAATATCAGAAAAGCCCCCTAAGTCAATCAGGGTTGCTGACGAACTTTTGCTGAGAGGTCTGGGTCTATTGCCCCTGATCCCTGTGTTTTGGTGAGGTGCCTGTCCCCTCGTTGTTCTGGATTGTTGCTTTGGCTTGTCGCTCTGGTTTGTCGCTCCGATGGGCTATTTCGGTTTGTCCTTGGGGGAGGGAGGCTTGGGGGGCAGGTTTTGAACTGCCCACTGAACTTGGCTCAGGATGCCCCGCAGCATGTGGACTTCCTGGCTGGAGGCCTGGGCGCGATGGCCGAGGCGGCGGAACCGTCTCATGCGGCTCGCTGCCGTGTGTGGGTAAAGATAGCCGATTTTGAGCAGGACTTTTTCAAGGTGTTGATAAAGTCCTTCCAGAGCATCCTGGGGGGCTATGGGCTCCGTGGCCGGGGGGCCGCTGGGGGGAGGGGTCGGGCTCGCAAGGTCTGAATCCCTATGGCTCAGGCGATCGCGACATTCCTGAGCGATGTGCGAGATCTCATAGCAGCAGACAGCGACGGCCTGGGCCAAGTTGAGCGAGGTATAGCCATCGTGACTGGGAATGTGGAGCAGCCGCTGGGCATAGTGCAATTCTTGGGTGGTGAGACCGCTGTCTTCGCGACCAAAGATAATGGCCCCTTCGTATGCGGGGGTTCCAGGGGCCGGTATCAGCCACGGGAGAACCTGACGGGGGGATTCGAGCGGCGTGGGAAAGTCGTGCTCCAGACCTGTGGTGGCGATGGCTCGGTGCACCCCCACGAGGGCCTCCGGCAGGGTCTCCACGCGTTGAGCCTGTTCCAATACATCTGCGGCATGGACAGCCATCATGCGGGCTTCGTCGCCGAGGGGATCGCACTGAGGATTGACGAGGACAAGCTGGCTGAGCCCAAAATTCTTCATGACCCGGGCGATGGAACCCACGTTGAGGGGCCCGGCGGGCTCCATCAACACAATCCTTATGGGTAAGGGAGTTGGGGTTGGGGGAAGGCCAGTGGCTGAAGACCGTTGGCCTGGATCGCTGGGGGGCATAGATTACGCCGCTGCAGATTCGGTGGCGGAGTCTGTGGGACGGGGGGAAAACCACTTGCCATGGATGGCAGCGGTGATGATGTGGGAGAGCAAGCCCAGGGGACCCGCAAAGAGGCAGAGCAGGATGGAGTGGCGAGCCCAAACGCCGGTTTTCTGACCTTCCCAGTAGACCCAACGACCGACAAATAGATCCATCACAAGGAAATGAGTCCAGCCGGTGGCGGCGGCGGTCTCATCGCTAAAGAAACGGGCGATATCGGCCAGGTTTGGGTTGGCCAATGCCGCTGCGGTTTCCTCGTTGAGGCTGCCGGAGATGAAATAGACATAGAGCAAAATCAGCGGCACAAAGTACAGCAGTGACCCCATGATTTTCCGGGTCCAATTCCAGTTCGGTACCAGCACCATCAGTGCCCAAAATGGCAGCACTGCTGTGTTGGAAAGATTAAACAAATCCGCAGTATTCATGGGCTTCCTTTACGGGGGCGATCGCACCCAAATTCCAATGCTAAGCTCAAAACATCCACTTACACAGGAGCTACTATGACCCCCCATGACCTCGGCATGTTGACCCTTTTCCTTTCCCCCGGTCTTCTGCTCTCCGTCGTCGTTCTGGTGACGTTTTCCAAGGGAGGTTAGACCCTCTCGACGGTCGCGAGACCCTATTCAGCTAACCAGACTCAATGAGACCGAGAGAAACGAAAAGATACCGACAAATCCTAGAAACCAAATCCTAGAAACAAATCCTAAAAACCCGGATCCTAGAAAACTGATTCTAGGTCCAGCGCCTCGGAGCCACCGTCTTGAAGAAGCGTCAGAATTTTGGTGAGTTGATACCAAATCAGCATCGAGGTGAGCAGCGTCATCGCCGCCGAGAATCCATAGGCACCGAAGGTACCAAAGCCAAAGATCTCCACACCAGAAGCGAGGAAAATGCAGACGCCGATCATGATGCCGAAATAGGGCAGGCGCATGGCTGAACTCTGAAGAATACTGACCAGGCCGTCCTGAACAGCTGTTTCATCGTCTGCGTTGAGCTTACGGATCTTGTACCATTCTCGGACTTTCTGCTTCAGCGTTTCCTGAAAGGCTAGTCCTGAGGTGATGCCGATAAAGAGACCGAAGCAAAGCAGCGCGTAATGGGGCGTGGGATATCCGTACATAGGTTCCTGGGACCCCTCTGGGGCGTCGATACATTTCTTTACGAACTTGCTTCCCGATTATAGGTTTTAAGCGGTCCATCGTTGCGATTAAGGGACTGCAATCTCGTGAGATGTGCTCTCTGTAATCGCTAGGAGCCTTAATCGCTAGGAACCTTAATCGCTAAGAACTAGGATGCTCGTAGGTCGGGTAGGAAATCCGCAACGCGATCGCGAGAGAAATCTGCCAGGGTGCTCATGGCGGTTGTCATGGCCGTATCCCAGAGGCGTTGGGGTTCAAACTCCTCTTTGACGAGATCCCAAAGGCGCTGAACTTCTTGGGTATGGAAGCGATCGTTTTCAATTAGGGCCAGCAAAATCTGCCGCCTAATATCCTTTGCTTCGTCGGAAACGAGGTATTGGATGCCGAGCTGGGCGGTCGGGAGCAGATCAAAATTGCCATCGGTTCGGGCAATCTGTATCAGATTTTCCAGGCGTTCCCATCGGAAGGTACCGTCTTTGAACAGCACTTCTAGGAGGCGGCGTCGCAATTGGGGTGACTCCCCCGTGAGCAGGCGCTTGGCGACGTAGGGATAGGCAACTTCGACAATCTTAAAATCGCCATTGACGCTGAGGGCAAGGCCCTCCTGGGTGACGAGGGAGCGAATGATCAGAGCAAACTTGGCCGGTACCCGGAACGGGTATTCGAACATCAGCTCCGAGAAGCGATCCGTAATGGTTTTGAAGTTGAAGTCCTTAACGCTTTCGCCCATGACGTCGCCAAGGACAGACTCAATGGCAGGAATAATAGGGCGAATGTCGGTTCCAGGGGCTAGGAATCCCAGATTGACGAAGTCAACGGTGAGGGCGTTATAGTCCTGATTGATCAGATGAACCACTGCATCCACGAGGGATTCTTTGGTGAATTCTTCTAGCTGGTCCATCATGCCGAAGTCGATGTAAGCCATGCAGGCTCCCATCTCAGATTCCGCAGCAGGCAGTGCAAAGAGGTTGCCCGGGTGAGGATCGGCGTGGAAAAAGCCGAACTCTAGCAGCTGCTGGAGACTGGAAACCACCCCGGCGCGGACGGTTGCGTTTGCATCTAAGCCCGCGCAGTGTAGTTCAGAGGTGGTGAGTTTGCAGCCGTCGATCCATTCCAGCGTCAGAACGCGGCAGGTGGTAAACCGCCAGAAAATTTGAGGCACTTTGACATAGTCATAGCCTGCAAAATTTTTCGCGAAGCGCTCGGCATTCCGGCCTTCATTGACATAATCAATTTCTTCAAACAGCTTGGTGCCAAACTCATCCACGATCAGCGTCAAATCGTGGCCCAGGTTCAACGGCAGTAGGGGCGCGAACTTCGCGGAAGCCCAACGAATCAGGCAGAGGTCGCGGGTAAGGGTGGGGACCAGGTTTGGTCGCTGGATTTTGACAGCCACCTCTTCGCCGCTAAACAGTTTGGCGCGGTAAACCTGGCCGAGACTGGCCGCTGCGACGGGGTGGGGCGTAATTTCTCGATAGGTGTCTTGGACAGATGCACCAAGCTCCCGTTCCAAAATTTCGAAGGCCAACTTATCGGAGAAGGGGGGGAGTTGGTCCTGGAGCTTAATCAGTTCCGTGAGGAAATCCGGGCGAATTAGGTCGGGCCGAGTGGAGAGGGCCTGACCGACTTTGATATAGGTGGGGCCTAGGGTTGTGAGTACCTTGCGCAGGTGTTCTGCCCGAGACTTGCGGCTCTGGACACTGTCGCCGAAGAAGAGGCGGTCCCAGAGTAACCCGAGCAAAAATCCTGAGAAACACCAGAAAATCTTGAGGGCTCGACCTAGCAGCTGCCAGGGTCTACGGCGGTAGTAACGTGCGATCGCCGCTGGGTCATAGGAGCGCAGCTGCTGGCTTGATTGCTGATCTGACGGCTGGTTTAAGACCATTTCCCCCTTCTTTTCCTGCGCTTTCCCAGCCGTAAAGCTGGGCTTTGTTCCCGACACTTGATTTGCGACATTACCGCACTGGGTGAACCACCGACTGTTCCGCGATCACCCGGCTTCATAGCACTGCTACAAGGACACCCCTAACTGTTTCGAAAACCGACCCAGGGAAGACCCAGGAAAATCTGTTCAGGGCAGCATGTCCTCAAGTCGCTTCAGGACTGTCGCCTACCCTTCACTATAGTGTAAGAAATTCAAGACAAACCTTAACTTATCGCAAAGGAAACCATTGAAGAACCGATGTCAAACCAGGCAGCAGCGGACGCCACTTCTGTCTCGTTTATTGGATTCTGCGGCCCGTCCGGCAGCCCCGTTCCATACGCCGGGACATCATGGCCTGGGGGTTGCTGCGTCGTTGCGAGCAGTCTGGGGGGATGCGATCTTTGCGGCGGATCTGCCTGAACTGCCGGAGCTGGACAATTTGTTCGCACCGGAAGAGGTCATTGCTGAGTCACAGGCTTTGGCCGCCGAGGCCTTTGGAAGCGATCGCACCTTTTTCCTCGTCAATGGCTCCACTGCAGGTGTGATGGCGGCTATCCTGGCGACCTGTGCTCCTGGGGACAAAATCTTGTTGCCTCGGACGGTTCATCGTTCGGTGATTGCGGGCTTAGTTTTCAGCGGTGCTCAGCCTGTTTTTGTGAAACCAGAGGTTTGTCCCCGCACTGGACTCGTCGGTTCGGTAGCGACGGCGACGATAGCCCAGGCACTGGATGACCACCCCGATCTCAAGGCTGTTTTGCTGGTGTCACCCACCTACGAAGGGGTCTGTGCCGATATTGCATCCATTGCCCAGCTTTGCCACGATCGTAATCTGCCCCTACTTGTGGACGAAGCCCACGGCCCTCACTTTGGGTTTCATCCCGGTCTGCCTCCCTCCGCCTTGAGTCAGGGAGCTGATCTCGCGGTCCAGTCCACCCATAAGGTTTTGTCGGGGTTGACCCAGTCCGCCATGCTGCACTTGGGCCGTGGCGATCGCAGGGCTGCTCCTCGTCTTCATGGCGATCGCGTTGCCCAGGCGCTCCAGTTGGTGCAGTCCACCAGTCCGAGCTATTTGCTGTTGGCGAGTTTAGATGCGGCGCGGATGCAGATGGCGACTCAGGGGGAAGCGCTGATGGCGGGGGCGTTGGCCCTGGCCCAGGAGGCCCGCGATCGCCTCCGTTCCCTGCCGGGGATTGAACCCTTTGAGCTACCGGCTCCGCAGCCCGGTTTTGCTTTGCTGGACCTGACTCGATTGACGGTGGATGTGCGGGGGCTTGGCCAGACTGGATTTGACCTGGATGAGCGTTTGAATCAGGACCATGGTGTGGTGGCGGAACTGCCGTCGCTCCACCATCTGACGTTCATTGTGAGTTTGGGCAATCGGGCGGCGGATATTGACCGATTGGTGAATGCATTTGGGGCGATCGCGGCCGCTCCAGCATTCGGGCGGCGGGGGGATGACGTCGGTTTGTCGGAGGGGCTCACCAGCACTCTCTCCCGTGATATTGATGATGAAGCTTACGGCGAAATGGTCATGACGCCTCGGGATGCCCATTTTTCTGCATCTGACGCCCTTGAGCCAGCCTTGGCCGTGGGCCGCATTAGTGCGGAGACGGTGTGCCCCTATCCGCCTGGGATTCCTGTGCTGTTGCCGGGGGAACGGATTTCTGCGGCGGCGATCGCCCACCTGGAGAGGGTTAAGGCTATGGGAGGGGTCATCAGTGGAGCCAGTGATCCGAGTTTGAAGACGCTCAGGGTCGTGTCCTAGGGATGGATTCGTTTGTTTTTGGCTCGCTGTTGTTCTCTCAGTTCCGTCTTTGCAATCAGTTTCGTCTTTGCAATCAGTTTCGTCTTTGTAGGGTGTGTCTGCTAACGTCGTCCCCTCCAGGTCGATGTGGCAGACTACATTAGATTTGCGGCTTTGCTTTGTTGGGGTGTTCCTGTTCCCACTGCCCCGTTTCCTTTTCCATGTCTGACTCCCCCACCGACTCCCTCTCTGACACCTCTGTGGATACTTCAGCAAATGCACTTTGGCCCTACCGGACCCCCGGTATCCCAGATGATCGCTTCGAACGTCTGCCCGGGATTCCCATGACCAAGCGCGAAATTCGGGTGCTCATTTTGGCTCACCTACGGCTTCGGCCCGATGCGGTGCTTTGGGATATTGGTGCGGGCACTGGAACGATTCCCATTGAGGTGGGTCTGCTTTGTCCCCAGGCCACGATTGTGGCGCTGGAACGGGATGGGGAGGTGGCTAACCTAATTCGTAAGAACTGTAAACGTTTCGAGATTGATAATGTCCAGGTTGTGGAGGGGAGTGCACCGGACTGCTTGAACAGTCTGAAGACCAGGCCGGACTGCATCATCGTGGAAGGGGGGCGTCCGCTGAAAGATACGCTGGTGGAAGCGTGGAAGCATCTGGCCGGAGGGGGGCGCCTCGTGGCAACCACCGCGAGTTTAGAGGGGCTCTATGCCATTTCCGAGGCTCTGGCCGAGCTCCATGCTCGCAATATTGAAGTGGTGCAATCGGCGATCAATCGTCTGGAGCAACGCGGCATGCGTCAGAATTTTAGTGCGGTTAATCCGATTTTTATTCTGAGCGGCGAAAAGCTGGAATAACGCAAGGGCACAGCGGAGACCTGTTGAGGCACCCTCCCTGGTGACTGTGCCCTTGTGACGGGATGGTTTGTTACGGGGTGACTTGTGACGAGATGACTTGTGACGGGATGATTGGCGCTGTGAAATGATGCGATTGAGACTGAAGTGATGACTCGCGATCGCGACGCCCGATCTTAACAAAAGGCAAACGCTCCCCTGTGACGGGAGGGATTATGCAAAAGTAATCCTGGAAGCTTTACAAAAATCACATTTTTGACCCCTGCCTTTGCTTCGGTTAAATCTGGATTGGCTTTTTGTTCGTCTGTTTTGTTCGTCTATTCAGTTGCCTTTGTTCTCCCTTGATTTCCCCTAACTCCTCCTCCTCTATGTTCCGAACTCGAGTGCTGAGCGGAATCGTTGTTATTGTCATTGCACTCGGTATGGGGTTGCTTGGAGGCTGGTATTTCACCCTGGCGATCGCGGCGGTGGTGTTTTTGGGTCAGCAGGAGTACTTCAACCTGGTGCGGGCCAAGGGCATGGAACCGGCGGTCAAGACCACCATGGCGGTCAGTCAAGTCCTAGTTCTGATTTCGCATCTGGCACCCGACCTCGCAGAACCTATCCTGGCGGTGGGGGGGACGTTCATCTGTTTCTACTTGCTGTTTCAGCCTAAGCTGGCCTCCATCGCGGATATCTCCAGTTCGATTCTGGGGCTGTTTTACTGCGGATTTTTGCCGGGATACTGGGTCCGTTTGCGAGGGCTGTCGGCGGTCGATTCCTATAATTTGCCCTTTGATGGCTACCAGCCCTTTCCCTGGTCTGGGTTTGATTCCCTGCCACCGGGTCTACTGGTGCTGGTGATGGCGATTGTTTGTGTGGCGGCTTCGGACAGTGCGGCCTATTTTCTGGGCAAGATGATTGGCAAAACTCGCCTCTCTAATATCAGTCCGAAAAAGACCGTGGAGGGGGCGCTCTCCGGGTTTGGGGCCAGTGTGCTGGTGGGCGGTGGCGGGGCGATGCTGTTGCACTGGCCCTGGGCTCCGTTTTCTGGGGCTGCTCTGGGGCTGCTCATTGGTATCACAAGCCTGCTGGGTGACCTGACCGAATCGATCATGAAGCGCGATGCTGGGGTGAAGGATTCGGGGCAGCTCATTCCTGGTCATGGTGGCATTTTGGACCGTATGGATAGCTATGTGTTCACAGCTCCGCTGGTCTATTACTTTGTGGCGCTGATTTTGCCTCTGCTGGATAAATTCTGAGGATTTATTCTAGAGGGGTGGTTTGCAGCAATTTTCTTTTCCTCATTTTCTTTTCACTTAGTTTCTTTAGTGGGACGTTTCTGTTCAGGGCTCATGATGAAATTTTCCAGGGCGCATCGTGGTTGGACCTTTCTGGGGGCAATGGGTGGCTTCGTCGTGGGGATGATGGCGATCGCTCCAGCCGCCCAGACGGAGCCTGCCGATGTGTTTCGTCCCCACATTGGCGAGATGCTTGAGAGCGTGCCGCCGGGGTATCCGATTCGACTGCCATCGGAGATTTTGACCGGGGGCTATATTCTGCTCAACGGTCGTGGGGATTTGGACTACGAGCCGCTTACGGTTAAGGTCCAGGCTTCCCAGACTCCCTTGAGCCTGGTGGTGAGTCTGCATTCCTGCGAGCCCTCCGTTAGGCGCACGCCCTGTACCTTTGGCACCATCACAATCGATCGCAGCAGTTCGGTCCATGCCCGAGAAGAGTTGAAGCGTCATCAACGCCTGGGCGATCGCATGACCTTCCGGCGCGATCTGCGGGCCTATCTGATCGATGGCTCTCGTTCCGGCACGCGCAGTATGTTTTCGTCGGTGGTGTGGCAACAGGATAATGCGATCTACACGCTCAGCTTCCCGGCCACGGGCGATCGCCAGGACCTCCTCGATATGGCCGCTTCCATGGCGCTCAGCCGCCCGGTGCGCTCCACCCTACCCCGCTCGATTCCGGCGAGTCTCCCTCCCCAGTAAGGGCACCAATCTTTGAGATGGCTTGGTTGGGGAGAATGGTCTGGGACGGCTGTTTGCGCTGTTTCAGGGCATGGTGATGCCGTTGAGCGTTGCGTCAGAATCATTGTTGAGCTGATCTCCAATGGCGTTGTTGCTGGAAGGGACTTCATCGACTGGAGCTTCTGGCTTATTCCCATCGGAGCCCTCTGCCCCGGGGGAATTGTCTGAATCTCCAGGGAGATCGATACCTGAGCTGTTGTTGGTTTCTTTGCCTGGAGTTTGGCCTGGAGTTTGGCCTGAATCTGTGCCCGTTTCATCGGAACTCGCATCCGCATCTGTGGGGGAATCAGGGTCGCCATTGCTATCGCCCTGTCCACTGTTTTGACTCGCATCGTCTCCGGGGCTGTCACTATCCCCTGGCGTTATGTCTGGAGGCGTGACCTCCAACATTAGGGTGTAGTCCACCGCGGTGTTGCCCGTGGCCACCAGGACAACTTCATAAAATCCATCGGTCTCCAATGTGCCATCCCACACGGTGCTACTGGATAGCGGCACCAGCGGTGCTTGGTTGCTGTGCGGTGGATAAAACGCCATGTCTAGGGGCGCGGAACTGTCTAGTGTCAGTGTCAGCGGCTGACCTTTCTTGAGCTCAATGACGTGGGCCAAACCTCGATGCGCGGAGATGCTGCCGCTGTGAATCGTTTGGTTCTCGTTGAGCTTGAGGGTTTGGAGAGCGTCCCCTTGGAGAATGCTTTCGACGGTTTCAGCGGCGATCGCTCGCCAAATTTGGGCCTGGGGTCCAGAGGTTTGATCGCTGAGGGGGAGCTGGGGAAAGACCTGACGGAAATGGACGTTGGTGAGATCGTTGAGGGCACGGCTGCCCAAGCGTTTTTTGTTGATTTGCGTGATCCAGCGATCGCGCACGCCATTGTTATAGCTACCCAGCTTTTTGCGCTGGGCCTTGGGCAATGCCTTGAGGGTCTCAAGCCAGTCGAAGGCTAGGGAGTCCCATTCGTCCCGTAGGCTCTGATCCGCTTCGTAGCGGCTAAGCTTGCGACCGTTGAGCTCGGGGTGTTGCCGATAGAAGTCGTCGTTGACCAACTGATTGAGGTAGGTCTCCGGAACGCCTAGGGCCGATTGTTGCTCCCAAATGCGCTGCTTGCGGGCACGCTCGGCGGGAGGCAGTTGTGGATCGGGAGCCGCTGCTGGCGTGTCCTGGGTGATTGTATCGCCAGGGCTGGGGTCATCGGCAGCGGGCTGGAGTCCTTGCCAAATGCCAAGGCCCAGGATGCTGCCCCCAGCGAGGATGAAACAGGTGAGCCCCGTCAGCCCTATGCGCTTGCCCCAGCTCGCTCCAGGTTTGTCTGGAGACGGTTTGGGAGAGGGGGTGGGACGTTGCTGCTGTTCGTGGTTGGGGTTGGGGAGCTTGGCCGGGGGCTTGAGGCTGCTTCCGAGATCTGGAGACCGGTGAGCTGCTGTTGAACCACCGGCCCTGGCAGGAGAGGCCATGGCTTGGCTTGCTTCTCTGGTTGGAGAGGGTTGGGAGTGAGGCGGAAGGGGATGGGCCTGCGCAAGCTCGGGGCCGGGTACGGTCTGCCAAGGGGCCTGGGAGGGTGGCTTCGGGGGCGTGGGGCCGTTTTCGAGGGGGTTATTTTCGAGGTCATGTAGGACTTGGGTGGCGGAGAGGTAGCGATCGCTCGGTCTCAGTGCCACCATGCGTTGCAGTATTGCTGCCAGGCCGGGATATTCCAGCACGGCAGGCGGAAACTGCCATTCCAGATTGTGGGGATTAATCAGCTCCCCCGGTTCAGACCCGCTCAACAACGTCAGGGCCGTTGCGCCCAGGGCGTAGAGATCGCTATGGGGAAAGGCTTGTCCCGACTGGAACTGTTCCGGCGGTGCAAAGCCCTGTTTTCCGATGCAGGTGCCCGGTGCCACGGGAATGGCGCTCTGCTTCTGACGCCCGCTTTGCCCCTGGGCAGTCTCCGGCAAGCCGCTAACCTGGGAAATGACCGTAGCCACCATTTTTTTGACAGCACCAAAGTCAATCAAGACGGGTTGTCCATCGCTTTGGCGCTGAATCAAGTTGCCCGGTGAGATATCGCGGTGGATGACGCCGTTTTGGTGTAGGTAGGCTAGAACGGGTAAAAGCTGCTTTAGCAAAAAAACAACGCTGTCGATGCTCAGACCGCTTTGGGCTGAAGAGTTGTGGGGACTGGGGGCATTCGGTTGGCTAGAGCGGTTTGCATTGGAGTGATTTTGACGCTGTTGATTCAGCAGATCACGATAGGTCCGCCCTTCGATGAAGTCCTGAATCAAGACCACGTAGGAAAATCCGCCGGATTCAATCTGACGCAGTTCTCGAAACCGGGGAATTTGGGGATGGTTGAGTCGATAAAGTACCCCTGCCTCTCGCTGAAAGAGGTCCCGAGCCAATTCCAATCCGCTCTCGCTGTTGACCTGGGGCGCAAATTCCTTGAGGACGCAGATTTCGTCAAATCGATGGGTGTCTGCAGCCTTGTAGGTGCGGCCAAAGCCGCCCTGGCCCAGCACCTGCAAAACGCGGTAACGATTGTCCAGCAAGCTGCCCACCGGAATTGCCGGAGCATAGGGATTGGAAAATTGATGGGATGGAAACCCTGAGTAGGTCATGGGGGGGACTCAATACTTCTGTAGATCAACAGGAAAACGAACCGGTTTTCCTTCAATTTTTTTCGACAATGAGATTGAGTGTGTAGTCGATGCGCTCTGGGGATTGGGACGTGACAATTACCGCGTAGGAGCCCGTTTGGGGCAAAATTCCTTCCCAGTAGTTTTGAGAGGCGGGAGCGAGGAGGGCTGTGCCTCCAGCCGAGGCGGTTTGTCCAGGGGGATAAATCGCGAGGTTTAGTGCAGCTAGATTGTTGGATTCTAAGGTGATCCGCAGACGCTGTCCCTGGCGCAGCGAGACGCTGCTGATACTGCGTTGCTGTGACGAGAGGGTGGCGCGATGGTAACCATTACCGGCGGCGTCAATGGCAATGGTTGAGCGTTGGGCTGTGGAATCAGTCGCTTGGGGCGCTGTGGTCGAGGTTTGGGCAGTGGTTTGCTTGGCGATCGCCCCTGCCTTTTCCGCCGCAATCGCGAGCCATATTTGCGTGAGGGCTGAGACCGGATTGGGCATGGTGGCTGCATCGTGATCCCATTGAAGTACGGCTGCCGGGAGATCAACGCCGGTAAAGCGATCGCTGAACTCTGCATTGACCTGCTGGCGAAACTCCTCGGCATCAATATTGCGTTGACTGGCTTGACCGAGCCAGGTTTGCCAGTCGTCTGCGTCGTAGTCCCCTAGGCGCGATCGCCCCGTGGCACTGAGGAATTCCAGACGTTCTAGCCAGATCTGAGCGATGCCCTGTTGTTCGGCTCGTCGTATGGTTTCGTCGGCGATGGGCGGGTCTTGTTGCAGCAACGCTAAGGGTTTGGTAACCGATGCGGGATAACGCTGGGCAAATTCTTCACCGATGAGTTGGGTGAAAAAGTCCTGGGGAATTCCGAGGGCGGCGCGAGCGCTTTCAATCTGCTTGCCCCTTGCTTGCTCTTCTGGCGATGGAGGCTCGGGCTTGGGGAGTGCCTGTTCGGTTTGGGCGTCAGACGTCTCTTGGGACATTGGCCCACTCAAAGACAGTCCATTGAGCCCCAGTCCCAGACCACCTAGCAATCCCAACAGTCCTAGGCCCAGCAGGGTGAGGCTGCCCTTGTCTGGGAGAGACGTGGGCCAAAACCCTGAATGTGAAATGCCTTCCCCTTTCCATGCTTGCTTCTGGCTTCCTTGTCTCCAAAATCCTTCTCCCCAAAACCCTTGCCCCCAAAATCCTTGGCTTAAAGGATTCCAAATAAAGCTGGTGGGCTGAGTTGTCTGAAATGCAGCTGAGTCGGACCGTCTGGGTTGGCCAATGGCGATGGTTGCTGCATTGGATGTTGAGGGTTTAGAAGGGGACGCTGCTTGTCGTGAGTTTGACGATGCTTGTCGTGAGGTCGCAGTGGGGGGACGGGGGGTGGGGGGATTAGACGCTTGGGTTTCGTGGGGAATGGTTTGTGCCCAGGAGGCATCGTCCGGGGACGTTGAGGACCCCTGGGAGACTCCGCGACCCAAGCCGCCGGGCTGGGTGAATAGCGTGGAAAACTGAGGATCGATGTCGGGCTCCGTTGCAGGGAGCAGACGATCGAGGGCCTGTAGGGCGATCGCCGCTGAGGGATAGCGATCGGCGGGGCGTAGTGCCACCATCTGGCTTAAAAACTGCACAAACTCTGGCTGGAGCTGTAGGGATTCTTTCCAGGTCCATTCCAGCGTATGGGGATCCATCAACATTTGTGGCTCCAGACCGCTGAGCAGCGTCAGTGCCGTGGCGCCTAGGGCGTAGATGTCGCTGTGGGGAAAGGCAGTGCCGTACTGCATCTGTTCTGGCGGCGAATAGCCCAGTTTGCCCAAGCGGGTGCCCTGAAAAAGGGGATGGGGCTCTGAAGGCTTCGCGTTGGCTGTGGTGCTAGCGGCTCTGCCGCCGGTGTTTGACCCTGAAAATTCTGAGAGAACGGTGGCGGCGGCCTGTTTCACCGCACCAAAATCAATTAACACTGGTAGACCGTCTCCCTGACGTTGGATCAGGTTATCCGGTGAGATATCGCGATGGATCACCCCCCGGCGATGGAGGTAGTCCAGGACTGGCAGAATTTGTCTTAGTAATCGCACCACCTCTCCTTCCTGGAGGGTGAGCCCCCGTCCCTGGCAATCCACCAACCATTCCAAGAAGGTGTGTCCTTCGATGTAATCCTGTACCAAAAAGAGATAGTGCCAGCCATTGATGTTTTGCTGGTGCAGCTCTCGGAATTTGGGAATTTGGGGATGGTCCAAACGATAGAGGACGCCCGCTTCTCGCTCGAATAGTTGCTGGGCCTTGTCCAGGTCAAACCCCTTCATCTGCTGGAGCTGTGGTGCAAATTCTTTGAGGACACAGGTTTCATCAAACCGCTGGCTGTCCTTGGCTAAGTAGGTGCGACCAAAGCCGCCCTGACCCAGGATGCGCAAAATGCGGTAGCGATCGCCCACCCATTCCCCAGATGGAATTGCTGGAGCTCCCAAGGAGAAATCCCTTGAAAAGCCTGGAGAACCTGATGATGAGCCAGAGGATGAAATCGGCGGAGAGCCAGAATGGGGAGGGACAGACGAGGCCATGGAATTTTTGAACGAGTGTCACCAAACATTGCCTAGCGCTCAATGAGCCTCGCTCAATGGGCCGTTATGGCCTTCCACTGCGGTGGCGGCTAGCCTTAGGCAAACAACTGGAGCGGTTGACTCAACCGCGTTGCTTCCAGTTTCTTCTCAGCGTAGATGGCAAATCCCCTTGATTGGAGCGGGTAACAGTTTTTGATCGAGTTCCGATCGAGCGTTCCGATCGAGCTTTGGAGCCTGAGTGCCTTCCTCGGGCCATGCCCGATGGATGGACTGTTCTCGATTTAAGCCTGCTTCCCATCCCACGACTCATTATCGCCTGAACTGCATCCGATAGGATGGACAAACAGTCTGTTGTGCTTTTCCAGCCAAGCTTTTCCATGAACGCGATTATCCCGGTCGAACTTCCCCAGCAGTCCTACGACATTGTGGTCACCCCTGATGGTTTGCCCCAGCTTGGACGCTGGATGAGGGGAGAGGCCCAGACCCCCGATGGTTCGGCCGGTGCTTTGCTAAAGCTGGGTCAGAAAGTTTTGCTGGTGTCCAATCCAGAGATTTTTGAGCATTATGGCGATCGCGCGGTGCAGTCCCTCACCCAGGCGGGATTTGACGTTGCCACGCATTTGATTCCTGCGGGAGAGTCCCAAAAGCATCTAGGCTCCATCCAAGCGGTCTACGACAGCGCCCTTGCCCATAAGCTAGAGCGTTCCTCGACCATGGTGGCCCTTGGCGGTGGCGTGGTGGGTGACATGACGGGGTTTTCTGCCGCCTCTTGGCTGCGGGGCATCAATTTTGTTCAGGTGCCCACATCGTTGCTGGCCATGGTGGATGCGTCCATTGGCGGCAAGACCGGTGTGAACCATCCCAAGGGCAAAAATCTGATCGGCGCCTTCTACCAGCCCAAGCTCGTGCTGATTGATCCAACGGTGCTGAAAACGCTGCCCGAACGAGAGTTTCGAGCTGGCATGGCGGAGGTCATCAAGTACGGCATCATTTGGTCCGCTGAATTATTTGAGGCCCTGGAAAATAGCGAAAGCCTTGATAGCTTCGGTGGTGTTTCTCCAGAATTGCTCTCGGCCATTTTGAACCACTCCTGCCGAGCCAAGGCAGAGGTCGTGAGCAAAGACGAAAAGGAGTCTGGGCTGCGGGCTATCCTCAACTACGGCCACACCATTGGTCACGCGGTGGAAAGTCTGACAGGCTATAGCGTGGTTAATCACGGCGAAGCCGTGGGCATTGGCATGGTGGCAGCCGGGGGCATTGCCGTTGCCCTGGGGCTGTGGGATGCAGAGTCCAATGCTCGTCAGCTGGCGTTGATTCAAAAGACCGGCCTACCCACGCAGCTCCCAGCAGGCTTAGACCTGGATGACATTATTGCAGCGTTGCAAAGTGACAAGAAAGTGAAAGCAGGGAAAGTTCGGTTCATTTTGCCCCAGGCGATCGGCTCGGTCCTGATTACCGATGATGTTCCTCGGGAGACGATTCATCAGGTGTTGTCGGCCATGGCGACCTAGGGATGAGGGTCAAGGGGACGGCCTCGCGATGATGGCCTAGGGATGGCGACCTGGCATGAATACGCACTAGCTGTGGATACGAGGTGCTGGGTATAGCTCTGCCAGTAGGTCGCTTTCGACTGCAGCCAGTTCTTCTAGGCGTTGGTTAACGGTTTCGCGATCGTAGCTCTCAGTTGCGAGCACCCAATAGGCCCCATAATGCCTTGCTTCCGATGCCATCAGCGCTCGGTAAAATCGGGATAGTTTTTCGTCGGGACAATGGTCCGCTAAGAGCCCTAGTCGTTCGTGGCTACGGGCTTCGATCAGTGCGGCCACGAGTAAAGAATCTAGATAGCGCTCAGGCTCTTGCCGCCGAACTTGTGCCTTAAGGCCAGCGCCGTAGGGTGAGGCTGCCAGGGGACGCAGGGCAACGCCGCGTTCGCGCAAAATCTGGTTGACCTGCTCGAAGTGCTCTAGTTCTTCCTTGGCGATCGCGGTCAGTGCATCGATCAGTGGTTCGTTGGATGGATAGCGAAACATGAGATTAAGCGCGACCCCTGCCGCTTTGCGCTCACAGTGGGAATGGTCCAGCAATACCTCATCTAAGTTTGCTAGCGCTTGTTCGATCCACGCATGCTGAGTCGGGGTTTGGAGGAACTTGATACTGCTCCGAAGGGGAGACTGGGGGGAAACGGTGGCCATGAAAACGTTGCGCCGAAAAACAAAAGGATAGGCTTCTAATAGCCTATCCTTTCAGAAATTCCGTCGGGAGACGAGCAGTCCTAATGTTTGGGTTTGTTTGGCGTCGATCGCAACGTCTCTAAGTGCCAGACAAGGGCCTGTAATCCCAGCTTGTAGCTGTTGGCTCCAAAGCCACTGATCTGCCCGACGGCAACGGGGGCAATGTAGGAGTGGTGACGAAAAGTCTCACGCTTGTAGAGGTTGCTGAGGTGGACCTCTACCGTGGGAATGGATGTACCGGCGATCGCATCTCGCAGCGCAACGCTTGTGTGAGTGTAGGCTCCAGCATTAATGAGGAGGCCATCACAAACATCCACAGCACCATGAACAGCGTCCAACAAAACGCCTTCGTGATTGGACTGCAAACAATCCAAACGAACAGCCAGCGTTTCTGCGAAACGCGCCAGAGAACGCTCTATATCCTCCAGCGTGGAGGCACCATAGATTCCGGGCTCACGCTTGCCCAAAAGGTTCAGATTTGGGCCGTGAATAACCAGAACGCGATGGCCCTTAGAAGATTCAGCTACCCTCACCTAAAACTCTCATCTAACGGTATCGTCGATCGTCTACAGGAATCGGGATGAGCTCAGGCTCAGGCTCTACCTCGGGACCTAGGAGCGCATCAACAATGCGGCGACCCCAATCCTTGAGCTTTTCCAGAACCTTATCAATGTAATCCATGAAATAGAAAACTCCTTGCACAACATCCTGCCCACTGAGTCCGTCCGGATCCGCGCAAAGGCGCATCTATTCGGAACATTGGAAGGTAAGTTCAGTCCCGTTGTCCTTCATGTATCCGTGATCATAACGAATCTTTGCCGAGTTGGGCAAGGGTAATCGCTCAGCTTTTCCAGCTTTTTGCAAAATTGATAAAAGTGCAAAGAGCTGTGCTAACATCTATTCCCGTGGACAGACGTCTCCTAGAGTGCTGTTCTACGCATGATGTGGGTCGATGCCCGAGTGGTTAATGGGGGTGGACTGTAAATCCACTGGCACTGCCTACGCTGGTTCAAATCCAGCTCGGCCCATCTGCAAGAATCTCGATGCTGCATTGGCTTCGAGATTCTTGTTTGAAAAGCGCCTTGGTAAGGAAGGCTTTTTGCGCCCGTGTAGCTCAGCGGTAGAGCACACCCTTGGTAAGGGTGAGGTCATGAGTTCAATTCTCATCACGGGCTTCTGAATTGATTAACAGCGTGCTGTTCTCCCTTCGGCTTGACGCTTGAAATTTGACGTTGGGCATTTGGTGCTGGGCATTTGGTCTCGCGAGCACTGGATGGTTTGGCTAAGTGAGCGTTTTGTGGAGGATGTTGCTCTGTTTACTCCTCTGTCCGTGGTTGTTCGGAGCCAGACGAAGTTTCTGTGAGGATGGCCGGGAGAATCCCCCTTGAAGTTTGCTTAATCTTTAAAGGCATCCCTCGGAAAATACCAGGATCGCTCAAGGGACAGCGGTATATGTTGCTATGAACTCAGCTAGAGAGGGCTTCGAGTCCTCCCTTGGCATCTCTCACTTCACTCATGGTTTCAAAATTCTTGCTTGTCCTGCATGGTCCTTTGGTTGTGCTGGCTGGGATACTTTGTGTTCTCTGCTTGTTTCTTTTGTTGGAGTGTTTAGCGGCTTTGTTGCCCCTGTCTTCTTGGGAGGGAAGACCTTTGGAGACCGTTCCCGATGCCTCTGAAGGACATGTCTTGGAAGTGTCCAATACAGGGGATTTAGGAGACGAACATTGGTCTAGGTGTGAAGGGGGTGGTGGATTGCAGGGGATTCAGCCATGGCATTCCATTCGAGTGGCTGTCATCATGCCTGCTCACAATGAGTCTGCGGTCATTGCGGCGACCCTGACCGAGCTTTTGCCGCAGTTGAAGCAGACGGACCGATTAATTGTGGTTGCTGATAACTGTAGTGATCAAACCGCTGCGATCGCCCGTTCCTTTGGGGCCAAAGTTCTAGAGCGCCATGATGCTCTGTGCCGAGGCAAGGGCTATGCCCTAGACCACGGGCTTCAGCACCTGGCTCAGGACCCACCAGATGTCGTGGTCATGGTCGATGCCGATACCCATGTGAAGTCGGGGAGCTTGCGGGCTTTGGCGGAGCAGGCTCAGGTGACGCGCCGTCCGGTGCAGAGCGAGTACATGATGATTTTGCCCCAGGGGGAATCGGAGATTTCTCTGGTGAGCCGCGTGACAGTGTTTGCGACGCGGGTTCGTAACGTTGTCCGTTTGAGGGGATTAGCTCGGCTGGGCCTGCCGGTCATTTTGACTGGCACGGGCATGGCTTTCCCTTGGTCTGTGATTTCTGGCATTAATCTAGCGAGTGGCAGCCTGGTTGAAGACATGAAGCTTGGCTTTGATCTTCTCTTAGCTGGGCACCCGCCCATGCTTTGCCCGGGGGCAGAGGTAACCGCACTGTTGCCTCGCACCCGTGGTGCGGTGGCGAGTCAACGAACACGCTGGGAACATGGCCGGTTTGCAGTGACCCGTCGCTATTTGCCCCGTCTGCTGGCGGCAGCTGTGGGGCAACAAAAATTGGGTGCGCTGGCGCTCGCCTTTGATCTATGCGTACTGCCTCTATCGCTGTTGGTGGTTTGTGTGGTGGCAACCTGCGGATTGTCCTGGGGATTTGGCTGGCTCACTGGCGCTTGGAGTGCTGCCTGGATATCCACTGTTGCCTTAGGGAGCTTAAGCTTGGCGATTGTGTTGAGCTGGGCCAAGTTTGGTCGGCAGGACTTGCCAGCCCGACAGTTTGCTCTCATCCCTCTTTTTATTCTGTGGAAGTTGCCGATCTACCTTAAGTTTTTCCTGAAGCCTCAAACCCAGTGGATTCGTACGGAGCGTGAGGTGGAACCCCTAACGCCAGAACGACTTCGCCCAGAACCTGAGATTGTTCGGAGTAAGGACTCGATCACTCGCTAAAAAGCGCCCCAGGTTGGACTTGAACCAACGACCGACTGCTTAGAAGGCAGTTGCTCTATCCACTGAGCTACTGGAGCGGGCTTCGACACAACGAAACATAATTTCGTTTTTCGATGCCGACATCCTAGCAAACTCTTGCGGATCGTTCCTCAGGAAAAGTTCTCCCGATGGCGGTAACTCTGATGACGCTGGTGTCTTTGAACTGGGTGATTGTGGCGATGGCCTTAGGTTCTGCGTGTTACTTTAGGTGGGTGAAACGGCTTAGGTTGCAAGCTTTCTCCGAATTGGATTGAGTCTCTGCACCTGCTCCGTTTCACAACTCCTCTGAATCAATGCCTCGAGGCTCCGTTCCATGCCCCCTCGGAAACTATCCGCTGAAGATAAACTTGCCATTGTTGACCTGTACCGTGAGCCAGGGCAAACGACTGGGACTGTTGCAGAGCAGTATGAAGTGAGTGTGAGTACGATCAGCCGCTTGCTGAAGAGTGAGTTAGCCGCGGCCGAATACGATGCTTTGGTGAAACAGAAGCGGGCAGGCGCTAAGGACGCCAAGAAGGGGGAAGAGAAGTCGTCTGGCTCGGTGCGATCGCGCCGCACCATCAAGAAGTCCGCGACCGTCAAAAAATCTAGCTCAACGGTCAAGAAGAAGACTTCCACCGTCAAGCGGAAAAAGGCCCAGCCCCCTGTGGAGGTTGAGTCTCCCGTTGAAGATGAATTGCCCCTTGAACCCGAAACCCAGGAACCCGAAATCCAGGAACCCGAAATCCAGGAGCCCGAAATCCAGGACCCTGTAGTCCAGGAGGTGGAGCATGAGGAGCCTGTGAAGCTAGAAGTCCAGGGGGAATTGGAAGAGACCACGGAAGCCGCTCCTGAACCGACAAAACCCGCTGCTCCTGTTCGCCGACGCCGACGTCGGTCGCGAGGGGCCAAAGATGATGAGTCAACGGTTCAGCTGGAGTTGACCGCAGCTGAGGAGCCCGCTCCTGAACCCGTCGTTCTGGAGGATGCAGAGGATAAAGAGCTTGGGGCTGAAGCTGACATTGCAGCGACAGAAGAGCCTCTGCCTGAGGTCGGCGTCGCTGAAGATGAAGACGCGTTGGCTGATACTGATCTCGCCGCTGTCGAGGACGATGACTTTTCCGATGACTTTGAAGAAGAACTAGAGGATGATGGCCTCGATGAGGAAGAGGATGATGAGGCGTTGACCCTGCATCCCCAGAGCGTGGGTGATGATCAGCTTGAGATTCTGCCCATTTCCGAGGCGGATTTGGAGCGGATGCTCTATCTCGTGATTGACCGCACGGCGGATTTGATTACCTGCCCGATGCAGGAGTTTCGTGACCTAGGGCAGGTCCCGTCTGAGGAAGAGGCGCTGGCGACGCTGCCCATTTTTGATAATCACCGTATTGCCCGGAGGTTTTCGAAGCGTAATCAACGGGTGATTAAAGTGCCAGATGGTCGGCTTTTGGCCAAGACTGCGCCCTGGCTTGAAGCGAAGGGGATAACGCGCTGTCTGTTGGATGGTCAAGTCTATTCTCTGGAAACCTCGTCCTAGCGCCGTAGTAGGCCACCTTGGACGATGACTGCTCCGAGCATTCCAGCCATGACGCAAAACCCGAGTAGGATGCCTACGGGAATCTGAATCAGGGGAAATGAGAAGAGCGTTAGGGATACGGATGTGTAGTTTTGGATGGCTAGAATGGCGATCGCCCCCACCCAAAGGGCACAGGTCAATACGGCGAGGAAAGGCAGCAGCGTTTTCATGGTGGCTTGAGTCCGGTATTGCTCTAATCCGGTATTGATAATGCTAGCTGATAGATTTGTCGCTTGGGCAGCGTGGTTTCCTGGGCGAGGTGACGGCTCGCTGCGGAGCGGGACATGCCCTGGCTCAGGAGTGCTGTGAGTTCAGCTTTGATGTCTGCTTCGCTGAGGCGTTGCGGCTCCAGGATTGCACCGGCGACAACCAGTGTGTATTCGCCTTGGGGCCTGCGAGTGTCGCAGTGGGCGATCGCCTCCGAGATGGTTCCTCGCCAAAATTCTTCGTGGAGTTTGGTCAGTTCGCGAGCCAGGGCCAGGTTGCGGTCCGAGCCAAAGACCGTTTGCAAGTCGGCCAATGTTGCCTTGAGGCGATGGGGCGACTCGTAGAACACAAGGGTACGGGATTCACGCTCAAGCTGGGCCAGGGCATCTCGTCGTGCCTTGGGCTTGGCGGGCAAAAAACCTTCAAACGTAAATCGCTCGGTGGCGATGCCTGCGGCACAGAGGGCTGTGGTGACGGCGCTGACACCGGGGATGGGCACCACGGGGATTTGGGCGGCGATGCAGGCACAGACGAGGTCTGAACCAGGGTCTGAAATGACTGGAATGCCCGCGTCGCTGACGAGGGCGATCGCATGACCTTCCTCTAGGCGCGCGATCAAATCTGGGGTTCGCTGGCTACGGTTGTGCTCGTGATAGCTCAGTTGGGGGGTTTGGACCTGAAACGCCTGGAGCAGCTTGCCGGTGTGGCGAGTGTCCTCCGCTGCAATCCATTGCACCTGCTGAAGCACGCGCACCGCCCGAAAGGTCATGTCCTCTAAGTTGCCGATAGGGGTAGCGACGACATAGAGCGTGCGCGGTTGGATGGTTTTATCGGCTTTCACATTCATGGGGGTGCTCCTCGTTTGATGATCCTAAGGCATCAGGTCCAGGGATATTGGGTCTAGGGATATCCGAGCCTCAGGCCTCATGGTTTTGGTGCTTCGACGACGATCGGGAGAGACTGATTGAGCTGGCGGTGGGCAAATTGACCCGTGCCCCGCAGCAGATCCAAAAATAAAAAAACGGCTGCGGAATGGAGCACATTGCTGGCGATCGCCGCTCCAATACTGCGCTCCAATGTCACCGGCAGGGGCCGCACTTCCACGCCCTCCGGCACGGGGAGTGCTGCCAGTCGAGGCAAAACGGCCACGCCGAGATCCTGGGACACCATGCTCACAATGGTTGAGTCCTCACGAATCACGTGGGTTTCTTTCATGTCTAGGTCTGCTCGCTGCCAATGTTCTCGCACGGCGGAGGTGCACTCCGCATAGTTGAGCAAAATGAAATTGCAATCTTCTAGGTCTTGCCAACTGGGCCGAGGTGGGAGCTGGGCCATGGACGGAGGCAACAGCAGGACGAATTCATCCCGGGCAATTTCCCAGGTGTCTAAATCTTCCGATGACCGAGGTAAGGGAATGAGGCCAATATCGACTTGGCTTTGGCGCAGGGCTTGTTCGATCGTGGCTGGGTCGTCTTCCATCAGTGAGACTTCGACTTGGGGAAAGCTGCGTCGAAACTGAGCAATCAGTGGCGGTAGCAGATGGGTCGCGGCGCTACGAAAGGAGGCCAGTCGCACCCGACCCCCGTAGAGACTTTTTTCCCGGTTGATATCGGCGTCGATATTGGTGCGGGCCTGCACAATCTGTTGGGCATAGGGAATGATGCGATCGCCCATGGGGGTGGAATGGGCGCCAAAGCGTCCCCGTGACAATAGCGATACGCCCAACTCGTCTTCTAGGGCGGCGATCGCACG
The DNA here is from genome assembly GCA_938017515.1 of uncultured Pseudanabaenaceae cyanobacterium. GTDB lineage: Bacteria > Cyanobacteriota > Cyanobacteriia > PCC-9006 > JAAUQQ01 > JAAUOP01. The sequence continues at coordinate 51,441 of CALIJJ010000065.1, read as the reverse complement.
GCTTACCGCTGACTGGGAAATATCGAGCTTGTCTGCGGCGGTGGAGAAACTCTGACACTCCACCACGGCCAAAAAAATGCGCAGGTGAGAAATGTTCATCGTCAACACCCATCCCTGTTCTGCATTGATGTGGCTCGCAATCCGTGTGGTTTTCGGTAAATGGCCTGAGATAGCTTGATGGGAACTCTAGGGCAACACCGAGTCTGGCTAAATCTAAACGTGTGAGGACGTGCCAATGTTTGACCTAATCTCCTACAAAAAATTTCGAGACACTCCCAACGTTCGATTTTTTGATATCACCATCTCCAACTCCAATGCGCGGGACTTGGTCTATCACGATGGTCCTGCGGTGAGTCCTAACAATACGGAAGATGGCTGTTGGCAATTCTATCTTCATCCCAAGCAAGAGGATAATCTGCTTGCCCTAAGCGGTGGCCGGACCTTTTTTCTGGTGAACTTTAGCTGGGCTGTGCCTTTCCATATCGTGCGACTGGAAGCCAATGGCGATATCCTGCGCATTCCGCCGGGGACTTTCCACCGCTCTATCTCAGATCCGGATGGTTCCCTGGTGATCAATCAAGCGGTGCGCACCGCCGCTGCCACCGTCGAAAGCGAGTTCCGGGTTTATAACAGTGGTCAGATTCCCCGTCTGTGGGCGGCCACCGTAGACTATGCGCCGTTGCCTCAGCTCCATGGTCTGAGCCGTGATGATTTGGCCCAGCCCGCAGAATTAGCCCAGCCGAAACGACTCGATCAGGCGGCCTAATGCTTTGGGGAGGGTCACTTTTGGGAAGGGTCACTTTTTGGGACGGCCACTTTTTGGGACGGTCGGGTCATTGCTCGCAGGTGACCCGGCTGGGAAATTGCTCCGGATATAAAATAAATATTAAGTATGTATTTATACTCCTAAATGCTTCGGTACATGTCCTCTCCCTGCCGCTTGCGACCGTTGACGCTTGTTTCTCTTGGATTAATGGCGGGGGCCTGGCATGGAAGGGCCGCCGCCGAGCCCAGGGCTGAACGCGAACAGCCTGAATCTAATGATGAGTTTGCCCAGCCCACCTCGTCGCCGCGTCTGACCCAGGCCACCCAATCATTGATGAATGCAGGTCTGCGCTTGCAGCCGGATGTGCATTTCCCTGAGATGGAGTGGTCTGCGGGGGCTGCTGTGAACCTCGGGCCGAAGACTCAAGTGACTGGCGGATATGTCCTAGAGTCTGATGCTGACACTGAGGATTGGAATGATTCAGTCCAGGAGTTGCGCAGTAGTCGCTGGCAAACCAAGGCGGTCCTGGGGGTTCAGCATCAATGGGATGTGACTCCGGACATGAAGCTCAGCGTTTCCTATGAGCGAATGATGGGGAATTCCCTGGGAATTTCTTCTGCAGCAGGCGGGAGTCCCAATCGGGTGAAGGCCAATTTGGATTACCGCATTCGGCCCGGATGGCAGGGGAAGGCTCGGCTGGAGCAGCGGGTCGGGCGCCAGGAAAATCGGATGAAATTGAATGGGCGGCTCACCGGTCAGCTCTCGCCCACCGTCACGACCCAGATTCGTGCCAGCCACAACCGTCGCACCCATCACGACCCTAGCACTCGGGTGCGGGTGGGGATTTCATATGTTCCGGCTGCTGTACCGGAGGTGGGTTCACGGCCAGGGGCAAGGCGCTCTAGCCCAGAGCCAAAGTTAGAGACCCATCTGAATTATGAATACCGTCACCGGCGAAGCAGCGCTCATTTGCTCCAGGCTGCAGCGACCTATCGGCCCAATTGGCGTTGGGAGATGGATAGCCATCTCGGTGTGCGTCAGTGGGGCGGGCAGACCGATGCCCTGCTCCAGGCGGGGATGACCCACTATTTACCCAACCGTTTGGATGTCGGGGGAGATGTTCGTGTGCGGCAAAATATCGGAGGCGGTGGCCGCAGTCCGGCTTTGGGAGCGACGGTGGAGCTGGGCTATCACATGAATGCCAACCTGCGGCTGTCGGCGGGCTACGCTTTTGGGGAGACCAAGGATCGAGATTTTCGAGCATCGCAGCCTTCTGGGCCCTATGTGGGGTTGCGCCTGAAATAGCCCTATCCATCACGATGATGGTGGGCAATCTTGGCTGGGTATTTTGGAAGTAGATTGCCCGTTTAGTGCTGGTTCGGTACCGGCTTCGTCATGCCTGCTTCAGTGACCCCAAATTTCGCTAATTGTGCTCCAGACCATTCGGTGAGCCCAGGTAACAGTCCGACGACCGAGTGCTTGCTGTTCAAGGCTGTTGCAGCGGGAGATCTGGAAGGATTAAAGGCGCTGCTCAATATGCCGCATGGGCACTTCCCTCTCGATACATCCGTGCAAGACAGCGAAGGCCGTACGCCGCTGTTTCTGGCTGTGGAAACGGGACACCGTGCGGCAGCCAAGCTCCTATTGCAGGCTGGTGGAGCGGTCAATGTGGCCGATGCTGAAGGTCAAACGCCGCTCATGCGGGCAGCCGCAGCCTGTGATTCTAAGCTTGTGCATTGGCTGCTTAAGGCCGGAGCTGAGGTGAATGCGGTGTCTGCGGATGGTGATACCGCGATGATTTTAGCGGCGGGAGCGACCCACTGGGTTGCGGTGGATGCTGGGGCTGCGGTGCAAGGCATTGTTCGGCAAACGCCCGAGGGACCGATGCAGCTACGCCCCCTGCCCCAGGGACGTATCGTGTCCATTCTGAGTCGTTTACTGAAGCACGGTGCCAATCCCAATTTGGAACATTGCAGCGCGACGCCCCTGATGGAGGCTGCTCGCTACGGTCAGCCAGCGGTGCTGCGATTTTTGCTGGATGCTGGCGCGGATCCTCGGGTGACAGCGAGTGATGGGGAAACGGCACTGGATATTGCCAAAATTTATAATCAGCCTGAGGCGATCGCCCTGCTCCAAGCGGCAGCATCGGCTTCGTAATCTGCCCCAGTACTGGCCTCCCCCAGAGCGGTCTCTGGAATGCCATGATGGGAGCCTATTCCCTTGGCGATCGCTCCCATGTCTGCTCCCCCTGACCGGCTCGACTCTGCACCTGACTTGACCGATTCGCCCTTCCCCGGCAAGTGGCGCTTTGTGGAAACGGCCCTTGCAGAACGCGATCGCAGCCATCGCCGCCGACACTTGCCCGATCTCAATCCCCTGGATGCCATTCACGTCCGTAGGCAGACCCCCCAAGGGGAACGCACACTCCTCAACTTCAGCGCCAATGATTACCTCGGTCTTGCCAAGCATCCCGAGGTGATTGCCAAGGCCGTGGACTACACCCAGCGCTATGGCACTGGAGCCACGGCCTCGCGCCTCGTGGCGGGGAGTTTTGAGATTCATCGTGCCTTGGAAGTGCAGCTCGCGACGGCCCTTGGAAAAGAAGCTGCACTGCTTTTTGGGACAGGCTTCCAGGCCAACGCAACAATTCTTCCAACCCTGTTGGACCGGGATGCTTTGGTTCTGTGCGATCGCTTGATTCACAACAGTTTGATTCAGGGCATTCGCTCCAGCGGCGCTCGCTTTGTTCGTTATCCGCACAACGATTTGGATGCGTTAGAAAGGCAGTTGCAAAGGCACCAAGATAAGCGCTACAGCCGGGTGATGATTGTTAGTGAGACGGTGTTTAGCATGGATGGCGATCGCAGCGATGTCTCTGCACTGGTGGATTTGAGCGATCGCTACGGTGCCATTCTCTACCTGGATGATGCCCATGCCTTGGGGGTGCTTGGGCCAGGGGGGATGGGGCTGGCGGCCCAGCAACCGGGGGTTGATATTGTCGTGGGAACCTTTGGGAAATCTTGCGGGGCTTCGGGGGCCTTTGTGGCCTGCTCGGCAGTGGTGCGGGATTATCTCGTGAATTTTTGCCCGGGGGTGATTTACACCACGGCGCTGCCCCCCGGAATTGTGGGGGCTGTGACGGCGGCGATCGGATTGTTTCCAACACTCGAAGACGTGCGCAAGCAGTTGCTGGGGGAAGCCGATTGGTTGCGAATTCAACTTGAGGCGTTCGGTTACGCGACGGCGGGCTCGACCTCACAGATTGTGCCGGCGATCGTTGGGCCTGAAGATGAAACGCTGTCTCTGGCTCAGCACCTAGAGGCGCAGGGCTGCTTGGCGACGGCGATTCGCCCGCCGACGGTGGCTGCCGGAACATCGCGACTTCGGTTTGCTCTCTCGGCTTGTCATGGGCGATCGCATTTGGAGCAACTTGTTAGTGCCTTAAAGATGGCTAGAAGAGGACCGCAAGATCGCGAGTCAGGGACCTGAAGGCTGTTACGATTTAAGGCGATCTAGATGGTGAATCGTGCGTGGAATTTTCCAATACTCTGACCTACGTCGGCATTGGCGCAGCCAGTGTGCTCGGAATTTTGATTGTGATTTGGGGCTCGGTGGCCTTCACGATTCTGCGCAAGACCAAGGGATTGCCCCAGGCGCTGAATAATTTTTTTGCGGCGGTTGTCACCGGCAACATTGATGCAGCCTATCAGATGACCACCCAGGACTATCGCCGTCGCGTGAATCGTAAGACGTTTGTTCAGTTCATCAAAAAGAACCAGCTCAAGCAGTACAAGCGCACAAAGCTAGCACCGCCGAAAATCGAAGGTGAAGCCCATGCCCTCGACATCACCGTTGAGCTAAGTTCGGGCAAGGAGGTTCCCCTTTCCTTTGTCTTTTTGAAAAATGGTGAGCAATGGGCGATTGAGTCGTTGCAGTCGCCTCGTTCATGATGGTGATCCCCCCATCATCATCGGGTGTGGAATCTGCGGGTGTGGAATCTGTGGCTGTGGAATCTGTGGCTGTGGAACCTGTGGCTGAGGTCATTGCCTATCATGGTTGGGGCTACGATCGCCACTTTTGGAAGTCCTGGGAACCGCTATTGGCAGGGCAGAATGTTGCGCTGAAATGTTTTGACCGAGGCTACTTTGGCCAGCCTCATAAACCCACGTTCAGCTATCCCCAAACGCGCAAAATTATTTTTGCCCATTCCTACGGCTTGCATCTCTGTCCCCCGCAGCAGTTGCGCATTGCAGATGCTGTGGTTGTATTTGCAAGCTTCGTCAACTTTCATCCCAGCGAGCGCCGCTTTCAGCGACGTTCCCAGCGTATCCTCAAGCAAATGATTGACCAGTTTCAGAGCGACCCGGAAGCGGTCTTGCGGGCGTTCTGGCAAAATTGTGGCCATGTTCCGGTCAACGCTGCGGTTTTGCAGAGCCAAGCCTCGCAGCAGGTTTTGAGTCACGATCTGCAAGACTTGGATCATTCGCTGCTCTGTGCGGAATTCCTGGCCCAGCGACCCAACCAAATGGTGGTTTTCCAAGGCAACCAGGATCGCATTGTTGCGCCCGCTCGGGCGGCGGATCTGGTTCAGGCTTTACGCCAGCGTCCTGCTCTGATTTATCACGATGGCCCCCATGCCCTGCCCGCTACCCAAGCCCAGGTTTGTTGGGAAAAATGTCGAGAATATTTATCGCTTTAGGGCAACCCGCCACCTGATAATGGAGGCTGGAGTCCGAGCGCTATGTTTGAATCTGGTCCTCAATTTTCGTCCTTGCCCCGAAACGATCCGAAAGATGATCGCTACAAACAGGCGATCGCCCAATCCTTTGGCCAAGCCAGCACCACCTACGCCAACCAGGCCACTGCCCAACGCGCCTGTGCCCACATATTGCTGGATTTGCTGAGTCGTGTTTCCCGAGCAGATGACTGCCCAGAGGATGAAGGGTCTGGCGATCGCTCCAACCTTCATTTCCAAAGCCTTCCTGCTGGCCCCATTCTCGAATTTGGTTGCGGCACTGGTTTCCTCACCCAAGGCTTAATCGCACGCTTTGCCAAAGACCATGCGCTAGAGATAACCGATTTGTCCCCGGCCATGGTGGCGGAATGCCAGCGGCAGATGGCCACAGCTTTTGCCAGACCAGATGTTGCAGCTTCAGAAAATTCGGCAACGATCAGGTTTTCTGCCCTTGATGCAGAGGCGATTCCATCCCCAGCGGGGCCCTATGCCCTGATCGCGAGCAACTTTGCCCTGCAATGGTTTCAGACGCCGCAACGGAGTCTTGAGCAGTTGCGGCGGTTGCTGATGCCGGGGGGATGGTTGCTGGTGTCGTTTCCGAGCCGTCGTAGCTTTCCGCAGTGGCGATCCCATTGCGAAGCCCTGGACCTGCCGTTTCCTGCCAGGGATTTGCCCGATGCGGAGGTGTTGTTGGCAGGGTTGCGATCGCGCGATAGTCACAGCATCAGCGAAGCCCACTGGCTGCCCCTGCAATTCGATAATGCCCTTGCTTTCCTGCGGCACTTCAAAGCCATCGGTGCCCAAAATCAAATCTCGAGGGAAAAGCGGAGCGATCTCCCCCGTCCAACCCCTGCCCAGTTTCGTCATTTGATTACCCGCTGGAACCAACACAGCTCCCATGGCATCACTGATCAATATCATGCGGTTTGTCTCGCGATTCAAAATCGTAATTTCGAATAACTGTCCAGATGGAAGCCCTATCCCAATCCGATGATGACACTCTCTTCTGGCTTCACATTCCCGCCTGCTTGCTTTGTTACCGGCACTGATACCGATGTCGGTAAAAGTGTCGTTTCCGCTCTGCTGACCCTGGGCCTAGGGGCGACCTATTGGAAGCCGATTCAGTCGGGAACACCCCATGATCGGGACTTTGTTCGGCAAGCCACGGGATTGGCCGCAGCTCACTTTTTGCCCGAGCGCTTTTGCCTGACAGAGCCCCTTTCCCCCCACGCGGCAGCAGCGATCGATGGGGTTGAAATTCGTCTTCAAGACTTTGCCTTGCCCCCAATCGAAACGAAGCACCTGATTGTGGAAGGGGCGGGAGGACTTCTCGTGCCCATCAATTCGCAACATTACATGACGGATTTGATTCGACATCTCGGATTGCCGGTGGTGCTTGTGGCCCGCAGTACGTTGGGAACCATCAACCACACATTGCTGTCGATTGAATGTCTGCGTCAGCGGGCTATTCCGCTGCTCGGAGTGGTGCTCAATGGTCCGTGCAATCCAGGGAACCGTGAGGCGATCGCCCACTACGGTCAGACGCAAATTCTGGCAGAGCTAGAGCCCCTTTCTGCTGTGACGCCCCAGAGCCTTGGTGATGCTTGGGCCCGTTTTCGGGGATGAATGAACCGGTTCGTGCGGTTAATCCTGTTGATGGCTGATGGGTGACGACGATCCTTGTAAGTCCCTGGTCGTCGTCATAATTTGTTCGTCGGAACTGAGGGGGCGTGGCTCATGCTCCCAAAATTTGCTAAAAATTTATCAATAAAAATCCTGAAAAGTATCGGTTGTAACAGAATCTCGCGGTCGTATCCCCAGTTTTTGTGTTATCCATCCTGAGCAATAGATGTTAGCCATGAAGAAGTAATCACTTCGATTGGCTTCGAGATACTGAACCGGCAGAGTCACCCCAAGTTTGGGGGTGGCTTTGACCCGGGTGCTGGCCCTGTCGCTGGCTCTCGTATTCGCTCTAGCACTGGCCCGAAGATTGGCCGAATGATTGGCCCAAAACCGACCTAGATCCAATGGGAGTTAGTGACTAAAATAACTCTACAGACGAAATAAGGTACGGGATACGATTTGAGCTCTGTGATGGGGGGTCATGTGTGAAGGCGCACAGGGCCCACTGCTACCTTCACAGACTTCAGCACTTTCGATGAAACTGTACCTAATCTGTGCCTGTGGCCACTCTGCTTGACCGTCCCCCCTCTAGCCACCGTCAACTCGATGGTCCCCCCATGAGCGACTTCGCTGTTCAATCCGTTTCTTCTGATAACCAGCAGGTCTACCAGCGCTTGAAGCTGGCACTCAGTCTTGATCTGCGCCGCCAGCTCTTTGTTGTGGTGTGCGATGATCTGAATCTCAGGAATCGTTTAGCGGGCCAGCTTCACCGTGAGCTAGCGAAGCATCCCTCTTCGGCGAATGCAGCGCCGTCCAACGGTGCTGCTGCGAATGGTGGTGCCTCGAGCAATGGCTTCGTTGTGCATGGTCATGCTCCCTTGGGAGGCGAGGGGGCTGCGGAGCATTGGAGAGGGGGGCAGCGCGATCGCCTTGTTAGCCTAAAACTTGATCTGGGGGACCCCAATCCCATTGCGCAGGTGTCGCATTGGCTACGGAAGCAGACGGGTGCTGATGTTCGTTCCAACATGCCCGCCTTCCAGATTTTGGGGATTGAACAGCTCACGCGACAACCCGCCGCTGTGCAGCGTTTGTTTCTCAGCTATCTCCGGACCCTAGAGCGCCATTTGCCTGCTTTGAATTCCGGATTGGTGTTGTGGGTGACCCAGCCCTGGTACCACAACATCCGTCAATCTGCGCCGGAATGTTGGCAGTGGTGTAGTGGAGTGTTTGAGTTTGTGAGTGAGCCCCTACCGCTCTTCACCAATGATGATGTTCCCCAGGGCAGCGGTATTGAAAACAGTACGGTGATGGCGGTGCAACAGGCTGTGGCCACAGCGCAACGTATTGCACCCGTGGCAAAACAGGCCCCGCAAGACTCGCAAGTTCCGGTCTCTGCGGCTGCGGCAGACGCGCCCGCAGTTCCGAGTGTTCGCTCCATTGGTCTGGTTCAAGATGCTGCGGTTCAGGACGGTGCGGTTCAGGACGGGGTTGCCCAAGAGGCTGAGTCGAAGACCGATGCTGGAGTCGCAGAGGCAGCCGCTGTGCCTGTGGCGAAAACGCAATCGAATGCGGCTCCTGCGCAAGCGCGCTTACCGGCGCCTCCCCCTGCCCCGGGTGCCACTGAGGCGGAACAACAGGAAGCCAAGTTATTGGCGACCATTGAAACCCTCCGCAGCCAAAGTGGTGCGTCTGAGGCGTTGGCTCTCGCTTACCTCGACTTAGGCCGCTTTTATCGCCAGCGCATGGAGAAGGGAGACACCTCCCAGGACTTCACTCGCTACGCCATCGTTGCCTATGAGCAGGTACTGGAGTGGCTCTGCTTTAATGATCCCGGCGCGGAAACGAGCAATATTTCCTGGCCCGACACGCTCAATGATCTCGGTACGCTTTACTGGATGGCATCGCGCCAACCGGAGTCGCCAGAAATGGGACAGTCTTACCTGCGTCTGGCAATTCAGACCTACCGTCTGGGCCTCAAGAATACGGACCCGGAGCAGCAGTCCCGCTCCTATGCCATGCTGCAGAACAATTTGGGAACGGTCCATAGCGATCAGGCCCATCAGCAGGATCCCATCGACAACTTGCAGCAGGCGGTGACGGCCTATCAGGAGGCGCTGCGCTTCCGTCAGCCGGAGCATTCCCCCCAAAAGTATGCTTCCACCCAAAACAATCTCGGTACGGCTTACTGGCACTTGGCCCAGCATGAAAAACCGCCGGAAAATCTGAAGTCTGCGATCGCGGCCTATTCCCAAGCGGCCCAGTATTACAACCCTGATGAGCAGCCCGACAGCTATGCCATGATCCAGAACAATCTGGGGACTGCCTACTGGAACTTGGCCCAGCATGCGCCTGCGACGGAGCCCCCTAGTCGGGGTGATGGTGATGGCAGTGATGAGTCAGCGACGTTTATGGCCCAAGACTGGCTCTTGCTGGCTGTCAATGCCTATAACAATGCCCTGCGATTCCGGACGCTCCAGGTGGCGCCTGGCAGCTATGCTGCAACGCAGAACAATTTAGGGACGGCTTATTGGCAGCTGGCTAACCAAGCCCAAGATAATGTGGCGGCAGCCCGAGAATATCTCCAGCTCAGTATCCGAGCTTACGGCGCGGCACTGAAGGCCGCAGCCTTCCTCCAAGAACATGGCCAGGCTGCGCTACTCAATTTTGATCTGTCTTCAACCCATAGCAACTTAGGCCTAGTCCACTTCCAGCTGGCAACGGACTACAGCGACAATGGCGAAAGCGAGAACCAGGAGGAACACCTGGACAATGCCTTGACCCACCATGTGAATGCATTGGAGGGGTGGCAGCAAAAGCCAGAACTTCAGGAAGCCGCGATGGAGGTGCTAACCCAGACCGTGCGCAAATACTACGAAATCTGGGGGAGTTCGGGCCAAAATCGTGCCCTTGCCCAGGTTCCAGGGACGCTTCTGCCGCAGCTCTTGCCTAAGCTGTAATTCACAGAATTGGAGTCATGCTCCCCTGTCTGGAGCCTGTTACTCTGAATCACAGGGGGATGCCTTGGGCAAGGCGAGCCGTTCCGTAGGCTGCCTGGGTTTGAGCTGCAGCCGTCACGGGAACCCGCAAGTGGCGTTGTCGAATTCTTTCCCAAACTGGATTTTGAGCGCCCCCCCCTGCTGTAAAGACTTGGTTCAGGGCGGAGCTGCCCAGGGATTGCAATCGCTCGTATCCCTCTGCTTCAATGCGTGCCATGCTTTCCAGCAATCCATGCAGAAAAGCAGCGTCTGAATCGGGCCGAGGGCTCAGCTGAGGTTGTAGGTCAGGATTGTTAATGGGAAAGCGCTCACCGGGTTTAGGTAATGGGTAATAGGTGAGTGGGGAGGGATGCGCGGGATCGAGTTGTCGGCTCAGGGATTGAAGCTGCTCATCATCGAAAAACTGACGCAGCACTGCTCCCCCAGTATTGGAAGCGCCACCTACGAGCCAGCGATGACCCAAACGATGGCTGTAGATGCCGTAAGTTGCGTCATCAACTCGATGTTCACTCAATAGCTTCAATACGAGGGTCGAGCCAAGGGATGTGACCGCGTCTCCAGGGTGACTGACGCCGCTGGCCAGGAATGCGGCGATGCTGTCGGTGGTTCCGGCACAAATTTTGCAGTCGGGATTGAGGCTGAAACGTTGGGCGATCGCATCGCTCACGGTTCCAATGACTTGTCCTGGTGCCAGGACATCGGGCAGGAGCGATCGCAACGGACGCTCTACCAACCAATCCGGGTAGGCCAATGCTTCCGGGTCATAACCCAGCTTCAGTGCATTGTGATAATCCGAGATAGCCAATTTGCCATGCAGCAAAAATGCCAGCCAGTCCGCCTGGTGCAAAAGTTTCCATCCCTGGGTCGATTCGCTGGGGCTCCATTGGAATTCTTGCTGCCACCAGAGTAGTTTGCTGAGGCTGGAGGTGGCGCTGAGGACGGGGTGGTTGGGAGGCGCGAGGGCCTGAACCTGTGCTGAAACAGCTCGGCCACGATCGTCGCTGTAGAGGAGCGGTTCTGTTTGGGGATTGCCCTGGTTGTCGCAGAGGAGGACGGTTCCTGAAGTGCCGTTGATGGCGATCGCCTCCAGTTGTGAGGCGATGTCATGGGGCAAGTTTCCCAGCAGTTCGAACAGTGCCGACTGCCAAAGTTGGGCTAGGGGAGACTGCTGTGCGAAGGCGAGATGGTGTTCAAAGACAACGTCACCATTCGGAGCTAGGGCGATCGCCCGAGTCCCAGATGTTCCGAAATCAATTCCTAAACAAATGCGCATGAATGATTCAACATTAAAGAAGCCTCCGCCAAACTGGCAGAGGCCCCAAGTTCGTCAATTCACTGAATTCGTCTTCTTGACTAGTTCAGATCATTGACCCGTTCGAAAGCAGTATCTACACAGCAGCAGTACCTACACAGCCGCCGCTGACGAAGCTACCGCATCTTTCAGAGCATCTGCCTTATCGGTTGCTTCCCAGGGAAGGTCCAGATCCGTGCGGCCAAAGTGACCGTAGGCAGCGGTGTCCTGATAGAAGCGACCATTGCGCTGGGAGGGCAGATTACGCAGTTTAAAGGTCTGGATGATTCCTTCGGGGCGCAGTTCAAACGTCTTCTGAACCGCATCCAGCAGCTCATCATCGGAGACTTTGCCCGTGCCAAAGGTTTCCACCAGAACGCTGGTGGGCTTCGCGACGCCAATGGCATAACTGAGCTGAACCTCACACTTGTCTGCCAAGCCCGCCGCGACGATATTTTTCGCCACATAGCGGCAAGCATAGGCTGCACTACGGTCAACCTTGGTGGGGTCCTTTCCAGAGAAGGCACCGCCGCCGTGGCGAGAGTAGCCACCGTAGGTATCTACGATGATCTTGCGGCCGGTCAAGCCCGCGTCACCCTGGGGACCACCCACGACAAACTTACCGGTGGGGTTAACCAGGAAGGTGGTGTCGCTGTCGGGCTTGAGCGCTAGGTCAGAAAAGACGGGTTGAACGACCTGCTCCCACAGATCCGCCTGAATTTTCTCACGTACTGCCTTTTCCTCGGTGATGTCGCCGATGTTGGGGGCATGTTGGGTGGAAATCAAGATGGTGTCCACGGCGACGGGCTTATTGCCTTCGTAGGCAATTGTGACCTGAGTCTTGCCGTCTGGACGAAGATACTTCAGTTCGCCGGTTTTGCGGACTGCAGCTAGGCGGCGGGAAATGCGGTGGGCCAAGCTGATCGGCAAAGGCATCAGCTCAGGGGTCTCATTGCAGGCAAAGCCAAACATGATGCCCTGGTCACCTGCACCGGTCTCGTCCAGCTCGTCATCGGACAGCTCACGCTGTTCCAAGGCACTGTTGACGCCTTGGGCAATATCCGCCGATTGTTCATCGAGGGCGACTAAAACGGAGCAACTGTTGGCTGCAAAGCCACCATCTGCGCCGACATAACCAATTTCAGTAATTTTCTTACGTGCTAGGTCAATAAAATTGACCTGTGCTTTAGAAGTAATTTCACCGGTGATCAAGACCAAGCCAGTGTTGACCACAACTTCTGCGGCAACGCGGCTGGCTGGATCCTGTTCCAGCAAGGCATCCAAAATAGTGTCTGAGATCTGATCGCAGATCTTGTCGGGATGCCCTTCTGTAACAGATTCTGAGGTGAAGAAATAACGACGAGTCAAGGCTCAATCCTCCTGGTGTAGGCAGTTATTCCGCCATCGTTTATAACCCAAAGGTTAAAGAACATATTAAGGAGCTTCGGTCCCTACACACAATTAACTTGTCAAAACCACTGAAATTTTACGGGTTTCTAAATTACTCGCGAGACACTACACTCTGCCAAAGAAAAAACTAGATGACTTCAAATTCATGCCAGTCATCTAGGATCACGTCGGCACTGGGTAGTGTTTGTACCTGATGAGGTGTTTTCTTGCCCGATTCTGCTGACATCGGCCAGCCCCAGGTCACACCAATGCAGCCTGCGGCCTGGGCGCCTTGGGCCATGCTCATGTCGCCTTCTGCATCTCCGAGCATTAGAGTTTTGTCTGGGGGAACCTCGAGTTGCTTGCAGGCTTGGCGATAGGCTTCAGGATTCGGCTTGCTGGGAGGCCGATCGTTTCCCCAGCTCACGTCGATCATGGTGCGAATTCCGTGATAGTCCACAAAATCATCGATATTGGCGGTGATGTCGGCGGAGATGATGCCTAGCTTCACATCTGCTCGATGGAGATGCTCCAGAATGGGGCGGGCTGCTTTGAAGAGGTGAGTGGTTTCTGCTTTTCGCGGCATTTGCTGATCGGCATCTTGGAAGGCGGCCTGGGCGATCGCCATCGCCTCGTGCCAATCTTTCACCTGGGCCGTGATGAAGGCGGCAGCGGCGATCTCGGTTTGCACACGGGAGGCAACGGCCAGTAGTCCGGCAGGGCGAAGCTGTCCATTCTCGAAGCCAAAGGTACGCAGTAATTGATCCTCAACATTGATTGGGCTCAATGCTTGGTTTGATAAGGAATGGTTTTCTAGCCGGGCTGCCACAGCCCGAGCCCGATGTTGCCCGAGTTGTACAAGGTAAGGCGCGGTATCCGCCAAAGTACCATCCTTGTCAAATAGCACCGCACGAATATTGTGATAAGCCTTGCCTGCGCAGCGGATTGTAGCCATGGTGATTGTCTAAAAAAGAGTCTGGGAATTTCCCGGCTTTTGGGGTGGGGTTACGGGACCACGAGCTGTTTTGTGAGAGGGGCTGTTTTGTGAGAGGGCTGTTTTGTGAGAAGGAATGAACAAAACCCCCCGACCTAGAAAAGGCCGAGGGGTTTGGTCTCATGCATCAGAACGCAGAGCTTAAAGCACGCTCTCTGAACACAATGGCGATTTACTCTTCATCATCAGTCGTTTCTTCGCCCGCGTCGTCGTTGTCGTTGTCAACGAACGTTTCTTCTTGGGGGACAGAGTTCGGGTCGATGCCTTCGGCCTTCATGCGCATCTGCTCACGGTACTTCTCGGCCATTTCCTCGGCTTTGTCATAGACAATTTGAGGATTTTTGACCATGTCACCGGGCTCGGGCTCAAGCTGCTTGGTGGAGAGGGAAATACGTCCGCGCTCAGCATCCAAGTCAATGATCATGACCTTCACTTCGTCGTTCACGTTGAAGACATTGTGTGGGGTCTCAATGTGATCGTGGGAGATCTCGGAGATGTGAAGCAGACCACTGACGCCACCGATATCGATAAACGCACCGTAGGGCTTGATACCACGAACGGTACCGATGACAACCTCGCCGACTTCGAGGCGATTCATCTTACGCTCGACCAGGGCACGACGGTGGCTGAGCACCAGGCGATTGCGGTCTTCATCGACTTCCAGGAACTTGAGAGGCAGCTCCTCGGCAACCAAGTCTTCCTTCGGCTTGCGAGTGCTGATGTGGGAGCCGGGGATAAAGCCGCGCAGACCCTCAATGCGCACCAGGGCGCCACCTCGGTTGGTCGCGAATACAGCGGAACGTACGGTAGCGTCCTCGGCTTGGAGCTGACGAACCCGCTCCCAAGCGCGCATGTACTCGATGCGGCGAATGGAAAGGGTTAGCTGACCATCTTCATTTTCATCGGTGAGAATGAAAAATTCGCGGGTCTCGTTGGATTGCAATACCTCATCTGGGCTATCCACACGGTTGATGGACATTTCCTGGATGGGAATGTAAGCCGCTGTCTTTGCACCGATGTCAATGAGCGCACCGCGGGGTTCGAGACTGAACACGGTCCCGGCAACGGTATCGCCAGGATTGAAGTGATAGTCGTACTTGTCGAGTAAGGCAGCAAAATCGTCGTGTGTAAAACCGATGTCCGCGGTGGCGGTTTCCTGATTGGCCATGCTAAGGGTTTCCTAGGGAGTCTCCGTGTCTAAGCTGTACAAAAGTTCGTATCGCATACGAGAATCAGCAGTCCATGCAAGCGCGACGGCCAGCCTCACGGCATAGGTGCTTCATCTCACGACGAGTTTTATTCCAGATTTATCATCATAGCGAAGATTGGAAGGAACTTAACGCACCATCCTAATATTTGTTCAGTTTACGAGGCTTTTGGAAGAGAGATGCTTATGGGGGAATATTCCTTGAAAAGCAGTTATTCGCGACGCAAATTGCGAGTTTGACACCGTAGAAATCTTGGAGCAGTCGGACGAACCGTTTTTTAGTTAGATAAGGCTGGATTCTGGCAGGGCTGCTTTAGATACGGCTGTTTTGGATAGAACCGCTTCTGGAGAAAGGCCCTCAGTCGCCGAAGATTCCAAAGAAGGTGGAGTGTTCTTGTTCTTTGGGGGAGCCTCACGGAGATGCTCTAGGGTTTCGACAAAATCGCGAATGCTCTGAAATTGTTGATAGACGGAGGCGAAACGAACGTAAGCGACTTCACTCAAGGGGCGCAGTTGGGTGAGAACAATGTCACCGATTTCACGACTGTCTATTTCCCTTAGGGTCCGCTGTTGGATCTCGGCGGCGACGTCAGAGACAATTCGCTGCTGATCCTGCGCGGAAATGGTTGTCTTTTCGCAGGCTCTGGATAGGCCGTGGAGTAATTTGGAGGTGTCGAAGGATTCGCGATCGCCATTACGTTTCAGAACCGTAATCGGCACGAACTCAATGCGCTCATAGGTGGTGAAACGGTTGCTGCAGTTGAGACATTCCCGCCGCCTACGCACACTGCGTCCCCCCTCGGTAGAGCGGGATTCTAGAACTCGGCTATCGGTGTGGCAGCAGACGGTGCAGCGCATAGGACCTTACACGAACGCAGTGGAAATGCACGGTGGTCTTGTCATCAGTGCAATGGCAGATCAAACATCACCAACGCAGGATTATGAACTTAAATTGTCACCCTTTTGATCAGCATAGGTCAAAAATAGGCTCAGGGCGAATGCTTCATTCTATGTGTTTTAAGGAATGGGGGCGTCGTTATTGTAAAAACGTACCGCTTCTCTGAATGAAGCGCTGCAATATTGAGGGAACAGATCTAAAAAACCCCTGAACGCAAATTCAGAGGCTCTATCTTAAAAATTATTCGGACTCTAGCGATCAGATTCCGAACCCGACAACCGAAGCCGTCGCTTTGACGAACTACTTACCAATCTTGGGGGGTTCGCGGAAGGTAATTGCAAAGAAGATCGTAGCCAGTGCTCCTGTGAGCACCAGAATGTAAATGACGCTTTCCATAGCAGTTGAATGTCCCGCTTTACTATTGCCTTCAGTTTAGCAGCTTCAAGAAGCTGAAAACATTGACATTGGATATCGAACGTTATCGAAAATTGCTTTGCTAGAGCGGAACCTAGAAAAAAAGAGGAAGGGGTTCCTTCCTCTTTTTTAACTAGATTTACGGTCAAACCGTAATCCTAGCTTTTGCGAGTGGTGAGGTCGCCCAGTTTCTGGAACGCACCGAACTCGATTTGTTCGCCTAGGTCAGCTTCAATACCAGCGAAGACGTCACGGAACAGGGTCCGGGAGCCGTGCCAGAGGTGACCAAAGAAGAACAGCAATGCAAAGCAAGCATGGCCAAAGGTAAACCAACCGCGAGGACTCGTACGGAATACACCATCGGATTCGAGGGTTTCCGTGTCGAACTCGAAGGGCTCACCCAGTTGAGCACGGCGAGCAGCACGCTTCACTGCAGAGGCATCCGTCAAGGTCTGGCCGTTTAGGGCGCCACCGTAGAAGGTCGCGGTCACGCCATTTTCCTCAAAGGAGTAGCGAGACTCAGCACGACGGAAAGGAATGTCTGCACGAACAATGCCGTCTTTGTCGGTGAGGACAACAGGCAAGTTCTCGAAGAAGTTGGGCAGGCGACGAACAAATAGCTCGCGACCTTCGCCGTCAGTGAAGACGGGGTGACCCAGCCAGGACTGCGCAATACCGTCGCCACTGTTCATGGCGCCAGTACGGAACAGACCACCCTTCGCAGGGCTGTTGCCAACGTAGTCGTAGAAGGCCAATCGCTCAGGAATCTTGTTCCAAGCGGCTTCTACCGTGTCGCCAGCTGCAACGTCACGATTGACGCGGCGAACCATCTCCTGCTGGAAGTAGTTCTGGTCCCACTGGTAACGCGTTGGGCCAAACAGCTCAATGGGCGTTGCAGCGTTTCCGTACCACATGGTTCCAGCCACGATGAACGCAGCAAAGAACACAGCAGCGATACTGCTGGAGAGGACAGTCTCGATGTTACCCATTCTCAGGGCGCGATAGAGACGCTCCGGCGGACGCACGGTGAGGTGGAACAGGCCAGCAATAATGCCGACGATGCCCGCCGCAATGTGGTGAGCGACAATACCACCAGGGTTAAAGGGGTTAAATCCTGAAGGTCCCCACTCTGGGGCCACCGCCTGGACGTGCCCTGTGATGCCATAGGGATCAGAGACCCACATACCTGGGCCCCAAAGCCCAGAGAGGTGGAATGCTCCAAAGCCAAAGCAAAGCAGGCCAGAAAGCAGCAGGTGAATACCGAACATCTTGGGCAGGTCAAGCGCAGCTTCACCCGTCCGAGGATCCGTAAAGAGTTCGAGGTCCCAGTAAACCCAGTGCCAGATGGCGGCTAGGAACAGAAGACCTGACAAAACGATGTGTGCAGCGGCAACGCCCTCGAAACTCCAGTAGCCTGGATCAACGCCAGTCGCGCCAGTGACGCTCCAGCCGTTCCAAGAGTCAGTTACACCCAAACGAGACATGAAGGGCAATACGAACATGCCCTGACGCCACATGGGATTTAAGACCGGATCACTGGGGTCAAAGATAGCGAGCTCATAGAGCGCCATCGAGCCTGCCCAGCCAGCCACAAGGGCTGTATGCATGAGGTGTACGGAGATCAGTCGTCCCGGGTCATTGAGGACGACCGTGTGTACACGGTACCAAGGTAGCCCCATCGACTACGCGCCTCCTCGATATGTGTTTTTTACAATTCATTCCCCGACTCATCGAATCCCGTGGGACTCTCAGAAACCGGAAAAAAGTAACTTATGAGTACGATTTCTCAAAGTTGAAATGTATAACGAAGTGTAACCAGTCTGAGAGCCGAATGCAAGACAGTTTCAGCGATTTGGGTAGCGTCGAAGGAATGCGTCACAGGGTCGTAGATTCTGTTAATTTTCGTTACATTGACCTAGAGTAAAGGAGGATCGACTCGTGATCTCTAGACCACCCGCCTTTTCGTCTGAGGATGTGAAATGCCCACGATTAAGTTTGTAAATGAGGACAAACAGGTTGTTGCCGCCGATGGGGCGAACCTGAGGTTTAAGGCGTTAGAGAACGACGTCGATATTTACAAATTTATGGGCAAGCTGACGAACTGTGGCGGTTATGGCCAGTGCGCCACCTGTGTTGTGGAAATCGTGGAGGGTATGGAAAATCTCACGCCCAAGACGGCTTTTGAGGAGCGTAAGCTGAAGCGCAAGCCAGAAAATTACCGTTTGGCCTGCCAGGCGCTTGTCAATGGTCCGGTGAGCGTTAAGACGAAGCCTGGTGCAAAAAAGGCTGATGACTCCAAGGACAAGGCTGCGTCGGCCTCTTAGGTTGAGTGCGTGAGTGCCTAGATGTGTCGGCCTCGCGTTGCTCACAAGAGGATGTTTCAAGCTTGTAACACTGCGAGAGAGGTCGGCAGTGGAGGCTAGCACAATGGTAATCTGTGAAAAATTTCAAAAATTTTGATAGAGGCGAGCTTTCATGGAAGTTAATGAGCTTGGATTTGTAGCAAGTTTGCTGTTTGTTCTGGTCCCAGTGGTGTTTTTGATTATTCTGTACATCCAGACGGCTAGCCGCAACTCTGCCGACAACTAAAATCTCCACGTAGGGAATCACGTAGGGAATTAAGTTAGAAATTCTGAAAAGCGAGGGGCACAAAATCTTGTGCCCCTCGCTTTTTATACGGATTTTCGGCGAAGCTGAAGCCCAAGGCGCTGTTCCGCACTGGACTTGTTTTGTTAGACCGATGTCGTTAGTTTGTTGTGCGAGCCAGGAGTACTGGGCAAGTCGCATTGACGCGTACATAGTCCGAGAGGGAGCTGCCCAATAGGCGGTCGAGGTCAGGCAGGTTCTTGGCTACCGATGGGCGACGATCGGGGGAGCCCAAAATCAGCAGATCTGCATTCGTTTCTTCGGCAAGGCGACAAATTTCGGGGCCCGGTTTGGACTTGCTGCTGAAGCATTGGTATTGGATGCCCGCCTGTTTGGCTTTGGCGATCGCCGGTGCAAGGACTGGATCTGCCGCAGCATCTTCTACGGTCTTTGTCGCGCCGGAGTGGCCCAAAATTAGCTGGCCGCCCGAAATGTCCCGTAGGAGGTAAAGGGCCATGTCGAGACATTGATCTGCCGAGCTGGACTTGTCGTAGGCGACCATGATGCGCTTGATGCGTTTTACAAAGATGTCGTCCTTGACCAATAGCATGGGCTTGCCAGAGAGCTGGAAGACATACTGGCTAACCGAGTTTTGCAGGATGGACTGGAGGCGCTTGAGACCTCTAGAACCCATGATGATGAGGTCAGTATCGAGTTCTTCGGCAACGGCACAGACGACCGTTTTAGGGTCACCTTCTCGAACGATGGTGGACACCTGTCCGGGCTCAAGCTTGAGGGTTGCGACGGCTGTTTCCAGAAGCGTTGTGCTTTCGGCTTTCTTTTCCTCTAGTTTGTCTTGATTGTTTTGCGAGGGGATCACGTTCAAGATGGTCACCTGAGCAGCTTTGAGCGGCTCAATGTTGAGGAGCATCTTGAGCATCTCTGTTGATTGCCCTGCGCCCGAGTCTGCCAGCAGAATCTTTCCAATCATCTTGTGTTTTAGAGTTTGTGTATTAGAAGGTTTGTCTTAATCTTTAGGCGATGGCTGGGCAAGTCACTCCGCTGTTTCACGAATTGACTTCCGCAACCTATCTTAGAAAATTTTCCCCGACCTATACTTCCCCTTAGTAATCCGATGCATTTTCCTCAGATAGTTCATGATCCCTGAGGGAGTCCCATCATTTTGATGCTCTCTCGACTCATTTGTGTTTTGACAGCGTCTCTCCTGAGACGTTTGAAGCTCCAGTACCGTTGAAGCTCCAGTTATGCCTAATCCTGAATCGCCTGAATTGTCTGCCTCCGCCTCTGTGGCCTCTCCCTGGTTTGATTACCCTATTCGGGTTTATCCGCATCACACAGACTATGCCGGGATTGTTTGGCACGGTAGCTACATTCGTTGGATGGAAGAGGTGCGGGTTGATTGTCTGGCTCAGGCTGGGGTCGCCTTTGCCCAATTGGTGGAGATGGGGTGCGATTTGCCCGTCGTGGACTTACAAATTCGCTATCGTCAGGCCATGCGCATGGGGAGTAAAGGGGTGCTGAAGACGCGTCTAGAGCCCCAAAAGGGGGTGCGTCTGCTCTGGTCCTATGAGCTTTGGAGCACGGATGGTCTGCGATTGCACCTGACGGCTCAGGTCACGCTTGTGGCGGTGAATCGGTCGTCTGGCAAGATTATGCGGCGCTTACCTGGGGTTTTGGCGGAGGCGATCGCCCAGCTTTATGACCCGAACTGCACGCTGGATTCTCAGGAAACTTAACGTCCCTTGTTGAAATTTGGAGTAATTCGGACCAAGCTGCAATGAATCGCAATGGATGGGTGATGCTGGTGGGCGAAGGTCATACAGTCAGGCCCTTGGGGGGCAGGCTGGAGAGATTTGGTCTGTGTTGAGATAGGGAAGTGTTTCTGAAGGGGGTTCGACAAGCTGACTCTAGCTAAATTGCTGTTGAAATTGACCCCATTCTTCGGGGGTATTGCAGTTTTGCAGCGTGCTGGAATCTTGAATGGTTAGGGGCTCGACGGTTTCGGTGGCGAGCCAGCGTTGGAAGGAACGTTTGTTTTGGGCGATCGCCTGGTCTAGCGAGGTAAGGGCACGCCGCCGATAAAATCCACACAGGGGCTCCCAGCCTTTACTTCCCCGGGGCAAGAGCGCGATGGTCTTGGGGCTGGCATGGGCGAGAGACGGTAGCCAACCTCCAATCGTGTCGGCCTTGAGTCCGGGTAGATCGCAGGCCAACAACAAAATCCAGCTGGCCTGAAGCCGGGTTAACCCTTCTCGAAAGGCTATCAAGGGTCCCAGCGGCGAGGCTGAGTGGGGGCGAGATTCCTGTAGACAGCGGCAGCCCGGTGGCAGCAACGGCTGGTACTGGGCTATACGGGGCGTTAGCACCGATACCTGCTGGCAATGGACTTGTGAAATCTCGCAAAGATGTGTGAGCAGAGGCTGACCCGATCCTGGATGAGAGAGTAATGCTTTGTCCTGTCCCATACGGCTGCTGTTGCCGCCTGCAAGGATAAGAGCTTCAAGGCTGATGCTCATGGTGCTGATGCTCATGGTTGGGGGGCATTACCAATGCCAAATGCCAGTACTGGAATGCCTGCGACTGGCTGTCTGAACCCGTTCTCTGCTGGCTTACAGCTTAGCCAGGCTGGTTTGTAGCTGAGTTAGAGCCTCGTGTGCGCTTCCGCTGGTAAGGGATTCCTCTGCCTGGGCGATGCCTGCTTCGAGGCTGTCTGCTTGTTTGGCTTGCCAGAGATAAAACCCGCTGTTCCAGACAGTCGCTGACCAGAGTGGGTTCGCTTCCCCGGCCAGGGTTTGCTGCGCGCAGATTTGCCAGTCTGCTTCGGTGGTGTAGGCAACTTCGCTTCCTCCCTGGCCAAAATCCTGGGGATGGAGAATCAGGCGTTCAGAAGCGAAGCCATTGTCTTGGGGGTGGTGATGGCTGATGATGCAGGCGCGATCGCGCGGGAGGTCACAGCTGCCTTCCAATCCTTTAATAAACAAGACCCCAGAATTGGTGCTGAAGCCGCCACGAATTCGGAGGGTTTCCAACAGACGCTCTTCGGTGGGCGGATGGACAAAACCGGACACTAGCGTGGCTGATCCAGCATAGGGATTCCAGACCAGTTCCATGGACGCGAGAGGGGGACGTTTACCCAACTCTTCCCGATAGCGAGTCAGACCTTCTGCCAAGGGAAAGTGGGTGGGCAGATAGACCAGACCCAGGTGGGTTTGAGCAAAAATTCGGTGGAGTTGCTGGAGTGAGAGCCCCGTCCAGTCCACCCCCAGTTTTTGCCACAACTCCACCAGCGGGACACCAAATTTTGTGGGCATACGGCGACCCCCGGGACAGAGGCTGGCGACGCCTGCACTGGCCAAAACTAAACCGACGAGGGGGGCGACGGGAGCTGTGCGCGATCGCCCATCGTAGGGATGGCAGAAGACAAAGACAGTGGCATTGTCAATGGCAGCCACCTGAGGACCCAGTGTTTCATAGGCATCCAGCATGCCCGCCAACTCCTCCGGCGTGGGGCGCTTGATGCGATGGGCAATCATGAACGCCCCAATTTGGGCGGGGGTTGCCTCTTGCTTCAGCATTAGTGTCATCGCTTCAGCGGCGGCTTCGCGGCTGAGGGATTTGCTGGTATGGGTTCCGCTGCCTACTTGCTTTAGCAACAGACGAAAGGCATCGCTCATGGCGGCACGACCTCGAACAGGATAGAGCTGGTGCGTGATTTAGCACCGCAAACAGGACATTTTAGAGCAAGAGAGACTTGGGTGTGTGAGGGGGAGAGCCTAATGTTGAAAAATGCGAGGAAAATAACGAAACTGATCTGGCTCAAGTGTTGATGCTACAAGCTGCCTATTGAGAAACCGCAGAGGGGAATGTCTGGTTCGGGGAAATCAGGTGACTCTGGGTCAAATTATTCTGGGTAATCTCACAAAACCGCTGAATCGGAGGGATTTGTAAGCGATCGTGGGTTGTCACTAAAACCACCTGACGACTGATTTTCGGTTTGGCAATGGAACGGACGACCAGGCTTGGATCATCCTCGGCGTCAATCAGCGCCGTTTGGGGAAGTAGGGCAAGGGAGCGACCCTGGCGCACCACACCGCGAAATGCATCCAGGGTGTTGAGTTCAACGGCAACTTGCAAATTCAATTCCTGACGTTGAAATTGATCCTGAACGAGGCGCTGCATACCATAGCCATCCTTGAAGACGACCTGGGGGAATTTGGCGATTTCGACCCAAGGAACTTCCCGTAGCAAAGCAAGGGGATGCTTCGCGGACATGAGGACCTGAATCGATTCTTCGTAGAGGGGTTTGACCGATAATTCTGCGGTTTTGAGCAGGAAGGGGTTGTTCATGACGATGGCCACATCCACCAGACCGTCACGCAGTACTTTGAGGGCGCGATCGCTGCCCAAGGATGTGACACGGAGTTGAGTGTGGGGATAGTCCTGACGAAATTCCTCTAGAACGGGCGGCAGGTAATTGGCGCAGAGAGAGGCGATCGCTGCCACACAGAGATCCTGTTGTTCACCCATGCGGAGCTTATCCAGCTCCGTCGTTGCTTGCTGCCATTCATTCCAAATTTTTCGTGCTCGGGGCATGAGGTGATCCCCCGCAACAGTCAGCTTGGCTTGGGCTCCTCGATGGAAAAGGGGTAATCCGGCAACGGATTCAAGGGATTGGATTTGGCGACTGATGGTGGACTGAGTAACGCCGCACTGGCGGGCAGCTTTTTGGAAGCTACCAGTTTCAGCGATGGCCAAAAATGCTTGAATCTGCTCTAAACGCATACACAACCCGATCGATAGAGGGCGGTTCCAGCCCTATACAGAACTTGATGGTGATTGGAACCTAATCCTTCCTAACAGAAATTGTGACATCTATTCTGTAGGAATCGCGACCAGTTGCACGTTTACTCGGGAATTTGGCGATAATTTGGACCCTTCTCGAATCAGGACAGAAAAAATGAATTGTAAAGGAAGCAAACGAGATATCACTCCTTGAGAAACGATTAATTCAGCATCGTGATCGAGCAATTCTCACAAACTTAAGACCCATAAAAATCGTTTTATAAAAATGTACGAACAAAGAAAAGAAAAGATTGTTCTCAATGCACAACATTTTGTTACTCATTCCCCGCAATGGGCATTCTGATGACAGCGAGTCGTCTGAGTTAATTGAATTCTTTATTGGAAAGGATTTAGCTGATTCCCACTCGACGTTTTGCACAGTGAGTTAGGCCAAGGATGCATCTGCCTAACATCAGACTGTGTCATCAACATGAATGGTTCCGCAGATACTCGGCATACGGCTCCCGAGCACAGCATTCTCGACACCGCTGGCTCCGACCCTGTTTTTCAGCAGGTGTTTCCCCAGGGCTGCGACCCTCTCGTTCTGAACCAAGATTTACAGCGCCATATTCAAACTCAGCTCAATGGTCGGCTTTTCGTCGCCCTGGAGGACGGAACGCAGTGGAGTCTTGATTTTCGTGTGGGTCGTCTCGTGTGGGCGACGGGGGGAGAGCATCGTTTTCGACGGTGGCAGCGATCGCTGCGCCGATTCTGCCCCAACACCGCACCCAGCACAGTTCAGTTGCGTGAGAAAGAAATTTTTGACCACTGGGAGTATCTCGCCCTCTCGGTGTTAATCAAGCGCCAGCAAATTAGTCGGGAGGGGGCTGCAGAGCTGGTTGAAAGTACGTTGCTTGAGGTTCTCTTTGACCTGCTCCAGGCAGCACCCCAGGTACGAAAACTATGGGTGACCAAGGAACGCCAGGCCCATGTAGGGGAACCCATCGCGATTTTGAGCAACGCGGAGCTGTTGGGCCGAGCCCATCAGTCTCTGGATGCTTGGAAGCAATTGGGTCTTGGCGCGATCTCGCCAAACTCAGCCCCTCGGGTTCGGGATCCCCAGGCCCTTGAAGCGGTGACCTCCCCTAAAACCTATCGGACACTATGTAGTTTGCTGAAGGGACGGCTATCCTTTCGAGATTTGTCGGTGATTATGCGCCACGAATTGCCCACTCTTGGACGCAGCCTGGTGAATTATCTGCGACGCGAGCTGGTTGTTCTAAAGACGCTGCCGGACTTAGACAGCCCCTATGCAGGTCCGTCCAACAAAGCCCCTTCCAAGGCTGCGGCCAATCTACCGCTGGTCTTTTGCATTGATGACAGCCCTCAGATTTGCTACATCATGGAAGAAACGCTGCGCTCAGCGGGGTATCGCTGCATGAGTGTCCAGGATTCAATCCAAGCCCTACCTGCTCTCATTAAGCAAAAGCCCAGTGTGATCTTTTTAGACCTGGTGATGCCGGTGGCCAATGGCTACGAAATTTGCAGCCAGATTCGCCGTGTTGCTGCCTTTCGCAAGACCCCCATTGTCATTTTGACGGGCAATGATGGTGTCGTCGATCGAGTGCGTGCCAAGGCTGTGGGGGCAACGGACTTTATGACGAAACCGGTGGACTCGGAGAAGATTTTGCAAGCAGTCCAGCGCTATGTTGAACTCCAGATGGCGGCTGAATCAAAGGCTTAGGGGATTTCTGGAAAGAAGCATTCCCTACACGGCAGGGGTGGCCTGAATAGGGTGCTGTAGTTAGCTCCTCCGCTAAACCTGCCTGTATAGATACCTGCCTGTATAGATATTGGATTGTCCAGAGATTGCCTGAGGAGAACGACCAGGGCCCTAGTCCCACTCGCTCAGGGCAAAGGTAAGGCCCTGGGCCAGGGCTTCGGACGTTTCATGCTGCTGAGCTGTAATTAATTGCTGACGGCCACCCTCAGGATTGAGACGCTTCAGCGCCGCTAGGATGTGAAATCTTAGATGGGGCGAGGGATGGCTCAGCAGGGCGAGCAGGGGCTTAAAGGCTTGTTGATGGCCCAGTTGCCCCAGGCTTAGGGCAATTGATGCTTTCAGTTCTACGGTGTTGGCGTTGTTTCCCGCTGGAGCTGTTTGACTCGGGGCTGCTTGACCCGGGGCTGCTTGACATTGGTCTAGCACTTTTAGCAGTAGCTCAGTGGCTTGATCGGCCAGGGGGCCGTTGTCCATGCGCCCAAGAACTCGAACGATCTCTAGGCTCAAGCTATCGCTGTGGGAGAGGTGAGGCTTCTTTCGGGCATTGAGGGGGCCTGGGGCGATGGTGATTGGGGGAGCGGCTTCGATGGCTGTTTCACCGATGGAGTCGGATGAGTGCGTTACGGACGTCTCCTGGGGGAGAGGGGGAATGAGTTGGAGAAGATACGATTTCAACAGGTGTAATGCTTGCTCATTCTCACTCCAGGCCAGAGCACGGATGGCCTGAGTTTTTAGAGCCAGGGGCATGAGTGGGTGATAGAGGGCCTTGTCTAAATGAGACAGGGCGACTGGATTGTTGAGCCGACCCAGGGCGATCGCCGCCTGGCAGCTCACATCCAGATTTAAATCTCCCAATAGTTCTCCGATACGGGAGACCAGGGCATCAATCTCGGGCAGTTGATGGCCGCGACTGCCGATACCGCGCAGTGCCGCTAGCCGCACCGCTGACGAGGTATCGCCAAGGGCCTGGGCCAAGATGGGGGTGACACGGCGATCGCGAAAGGCCGTCAGGGCCTCTATGGCGACGGCACGCACCGAATCCTCCGCATCATTGACCACTGAGAGTAATGCGGGAATGGCAGTGGAGTGCCCCAACTGAGATAAAGCCTGGACCGCTAGAATTCGATGCTCAGGTTGTTTTAGCAACTCTGTGAGGGCAGGAAGGGCGAGGTCTCCGGCTTTGGCTAGGGAGGTGGCGGCGATCGCCGCCACCTCTGGGTGGGGGGATGCTTTGACCAAATTCAGCAGCGCATCGACTGCGACTGGATGCTCTAGCTCACCCAAGATGCGCGCAATGAACCAGCGCAGTTCGATATCGTATTCATCAGCCTCTTCTTCGCCAGCTTCTTCTTCGCCAGCCCCTTCTTCGCCAGAATCTTCATGGGAGGCGTACCGGCTAGGACTCTCGTTTAGGGCCTGGGTCTTTGTCTCAGGGGCTAGTGGGTCAACCGGACCGGCTTCGTCTATTTCGTCTGAAAGTAGCGCCAGCAGCGTGGGTAAGACTGAGGGCCCTAGGCGAACAATCTGCTTCGCTGCATCCCAACGCGTTTCAAAATCCCCTTCAATCAAGCGTTGTAGGGCATGAGATGCCTCAGGAGAGTCAGCAGATTGCAGAAGGGCCATAGGAGCAATTACCTGGGAGAGGAGAGTCCGGTCACTGTCTCAACGCAATTGAGAGCTCAACACAATTGAGAGGACTGTGGCACAAAATCTAGTGCCCTGGGATTAGGGGTGACTGGATTTCAGTTTTACACAGCAACCCCGTCAATACATGCTTTAAATGCATTGTTTGTATGCAATTTTCTAGAGTGAGCTAACTTTTTGTAACGCGTGCTACCTTCTGTCTCCGATCATATTTTTAGTCTGCTAGAAGCATCAATTTCCCCTGGGGGTAAAACCGTGCAAAGTATTGCGAGCAAGCCAGCGAAGCTCAACAAGTTTGAGCAGTACAAGGCCGACAAGGACGGCTTGGAGGTCAAGCATGAGCTTGAGCATTTCGCCAAGATCGGTTGGGAGGAAATTGATGCGGACGATCGCAATCGCCTGAAGTGGCTTGGTATTTTCTTTCGTCCCCAGACGCCGGGCAAGTTCATGCTGCGTCTGCGCATGCCCAATGGTGACCTAAGTGCGCAGCAAATGCGGACATTAGCAGATATTGTCCAGCGCTATGGCGATGATGGCAGCGCTGACATTACAACGCGCCAAAACTTGCAGCTT
Organism: uncultured Pseudanabaenaceae cyanobacterium; assembly: GCA_938017515.1. Taxonomy (GTDB): domain Bacteria; phylum Cyanobacteriota; class Cyanobacteriia; order PCC-9006; family JAAUQQ01; genus JAAUOP01. Next base: position 23,739 of record CALIJJ010000065.1, on the reverse strand, counting down.
CGTGGCATCCTCATCGAGGATATCCCTGACATTTTCCAGCGTCTGGCTCAGGCTGGGCTGACAAGCATGCAGTCCGGCATGGATAACGTTCGCAACATTACGGGCTCCCCCGTTGCTGGACTGGACGCGGATGAGATGTTCGACACCCGTCAGCTTGTTCGGGACGTCCAAGACATGATCACTAATGCGGGGGAGGGGAATGCTGAGTTCACGAATCTACCCCGTAAGTTCAACATTGCGATTGAAGGAGGGCGTGACAACTCCATCCATGCGGAAATCAATGACATTGCCTTTGTGCCTGCCTACCGGGACGGCACGTTTGGTTTCAATGTAGTGGTTGGGGGCTTTTTCTCTGCCAGTCGCTGCGAGCCTGCCATTCCCCTGAATGCTTGGGTTCCTCCCAATGCTGAGGTGGTTGAGCTCAGTCGTGCCATCCTAGAGGTCTTTCGTGACAATGGTTCCCGTGCCAAGCGTCAGAAATCCCGTCTCTGGTGGCTGATTGATGAGTGGGGGATGGAAAAATTCCGAGCTAGTTTGGAAGAAAAGCTGGGCCGGACGCTATTGCCTGCCGCAGAAAAAGACGAGATGGACTGGGATAAGCGAGACCATATTGGTATTCACAAGCAAAAGCAGGCGGGCCTAAACTACGTCGGAATGTTGGTGCCTGTGGGTCGCTTAGGTGCTGATGACATGTTCGAGGCGGCTCGGCTGGCCGAGGTCTATGGCAATGGCGATATTCGTTTGACCGTAGAGCAAAATATTATTTTGGTGGGGGTGCCTGATTCCCGCTTGGAAGCACTTCTACAAGAACCTCTATTGCAAACATTCTCCATTGAGCCAGGTCCACTGGTTCGCTCGGTGGTGTCTTGTACAGGGGCGCAGTTCTGTAAGTTTGCCATTATTGAAACAAAGCAACGGGCGATCGCCCTAGCCAAGGAAGTCGAAGCGGAACTCGATTTCCCCAAATCCGTGCGCGTACACTGGACGGGCTGCCCCAACTCCTGTGGTCAGCCCCAGGTGGCAGACATTGGTTTCATGGGGACCAAGACGCGCAAAAACGGCAAGTCCGTGGAGGCGGTGGATGTCTTCATGGGAGGTCGGGTTGGCAAGGATGCTCACCTAGGCGAGAAGGTGACCAAGGGGGTGGCCTGTGAGGATCTCAAGCCCTTCCTGCGCAAGCTGTTGATGGATGAATTTGGCGCAACGCTTAAGCCTGGCGTGGTGATTGAAGAAGAGGCCCCTGCTGTTGCTGATGCAGCACCGGAGGTGAAGGGCGAGGCGGCAACGGTCACGTTTGAGAAGACGGTGAAGGCCGATAGCTCCCAGACGGTGTTGGCGATCGCTGAAGCTGCAGGTTTGGAAATTGAAAGTAGCTGTAAGGCGGGCACCTGCGGTACCTGTAAGCATCGTTTGCTCAAGGGTGAAGTCACCTACAGCGATGACCCTGCTGCTCTTACCGAGGATGAGCAAAAGGAAGGCTATATTCTGACCTGTATTGCTCAGCCCAAGGGAGATATTGTCTTAGATCTTTAGGGCTCTGCAACCAAGAGAACAGGAGCCAAGGGAGCAGCAACACAGTCATCCTGACATCTCGTCCGGCTATCGGCCTCGGTCTTGCATTCGTCGGACGGACCATGATGTCGCCGAATGACAGATCGCCGAATGACAGATTGGTTTTCTTCCATTTCTATTCCCTAGCCCATTGCTCGCCCCATTGCTTATGGACGGGGTCTAATCCACTTCCTCCGGTATCCAGCCTGGGGCATTTGTGCTGACTACTTGTTTCAAGTCCGGTGTGATTTCCAGGGTGTAATCAAAGGGCGAGGATCCAGGGGTGACCTGATACATGCGAGAGCCATCGGGATTGCGGGGGGCAAATGCAATCGTGGCTCGAATGACTAAGTTGCCACTGCTGTTGAGCAGAATGTCATCCACGGTGAAGGAATTGCTGTTGCCGCTCGTTAGAACCGCTGAAAGGTGAGCGGCATCGAGCAGCTCTCCGGTGGCTGGATCAAGGCGACCCACCACCGCGATTTTGCCGCCGCCGCCTTGGCCATAGCTGCGTAGCCAAGACTGTTGGGCATCTCCGGCTGCTCGGCGGAAATCCTGGCTAGGGTCGCCTTGGGTGCCGTCTACGGTGAAGACACCATAGAGATCGCGGCCACTCCAAAAGAGACCTTGGGCTCGTCCGTCGCTGCCCGTGACTTCGTAATCGGTTCGGGTCCAGTTATTGGCGGGATTAGCGCTGTCGAAGGAGCGAACGATGGGGTTCTGGTTGATGGCGGTGACTTGCTGGGTGCCGGTATAAATCGTTTGGCTACCCAGTCTCAGGCGGGGACCATTGAGCGCGGCGATTTCTGCTTCGCTGAAGTCGGAATAGAATTTAACGACGCGACTACTTTCGATGTCGCCAAAAGCAGCGTTTGTGGGGAGTGGCTCGGACGTAATCAGTGCTTCTGCGGGAAGGGGCTGTTCGGAAGGAATGGGTTGCTCGGATGGTTCTGGTTCAGGGCGCTCCAGTGGCTCCGGTCGAATTGGTTCCTCGGGCTGTTCGGCCTGAATCGGCTGTTCGGATTGAACGGGCTGTTCGGATTGAACGGGCTGTTCGGATTGAATGGGTTGCTCGGGCTGAGCCGGTGTCTCCGGGAAGAGAAGGCCGGTGAGTAGAGCGGCGGCGGGGGAGTCGAGCCAGCTTTCTCCAGGGGCGATCAAATCTGCGATCGCCCGTTGGCTACCACTGGCTCCGTCCACAGCAATGACAAAATCTTCGAAATCATTGTCTGGGGAGCGATCGCGCCGTAAATCCTCAATGGCAAAGACGCCCGCTGAGAGTTGGGCAAATTGCTCTAATCCCTCGGGATTCGCTGCCTCCACTGAAAATAGGGGTCGCAGATCACCCTCGACGTCAGGATTCGCGAACACTGCATTGACGCTGCCATTGGGGACCAGGAAAAAGGCAATGCGATCGCCCGGTATCAGCGAAAAGCTGCGAGGGGCCGGAGCCAAGCCCGGGGTAATTTCATCGGGGAGACTGCCGGAAAACCTTGCCCCTTCTCCATCCGAAGCCACCACATAGCCCTCAACAGAATTGCTCAGGGCACGACGAGTGGCTTCGCGAATGTAAGCCACGGAGCCAGGGACCAGGGCTTCCATGCCGCTAAGGCTGAACATGCCAAGCTGCCCCTCATAGGCTCCACCATCAAAGACCAGATCGACTTGAACCTGACCATCGTTGCCGACGATGAACTCCCCGAGACCGGATTGTTCCACCGTCAGGGTTTGGCCATTAACGCGAAGGATCGCGCTGTCGTCTTCCTGCTGGGCCGCGGCCAGAGCTGCGCCAACCAAGGGTTGGTTGCGCACCCGAGCCGAAAAAATTGCGCCTTCGTCACCGGGAGCGTCTGGGGTGTGGAATCGCTCGTTAAACTGGGCGTCAATAAAGTGCCCGAGTTCTTCCAGTAGGACAGCGACGATCGCCTCAGGCTTCGCGCTATTTTGGGCAATAAATTCTTCGGCAAGATAGATCGTATTATTCGCCGCCGCAAAGGCTCCATTGGCTTGCAATTGCGCTATTGGTAGCAGACTCAGGAGGGGCGGATTTTGAATCATGGTTGATTGCTGAATCAACTGATTATCAGTTGATTCAGCATCAATTTCGATGCCATCTGAGCTGTTGAGGCCAAAGATAGTTGCTAGATCATCGCTGTAATGATCGCTGGTATACCATGCCTTGAGTTGCTGCTCCGACTTCAGCCATGCTTGTTTTAGCGGCTCATTGTGTAGTGGTTCATTGTGTAGCGGTTCATAGTTCAGGGCAGACCCGCTTTCTAGAGCCGGAAGAATATCGAAGTTTATCTCAGTCTGCGATGGTGGCAACGATGACTGAGATAATCCCTCAGGGAGCGAAATTGCGCCGGAGAGGGAGCTAGGGGAGTAAGTAAACTCTGATGATGCAAAAAAATCGCTCGGATCACCCAAAAATGCCGCGTCTGTCATGAATCTGCCGAAGTTCAATGAGTAGGCCAAGCGAAACCAGTTTCAAGCTGGATTGCTCAAGATGGGGTAGATGCCACCTATTCATTGAACCTTCGACGAGGCTGAATTTTTTCAGTGAGACTACTCGATTTCCTGGACTACGACGGCGAAATATAGGCCTCTATGTGCTGCGTTCACGGTAGAGGGCAACAATCTTTTCGGTTACTTCCTCGATTGTGAGACCGTCGGTTAAAAGTTCGATGGCATCATCGGCTTTTTTTAGGGGGGAAACGGCTCGGGTGCTGTCCTTGTGGTCTCGTTCAGCAATCTGGGCTTCTAGCTCGATCAGCTTGGGTGGGGTCTGTCCCTGTTGCTCTAGGTCCAGCAGACGCCGCTTGGCCCGTTCTGCAATGGTGGCGGTCAGAAAGATCTTCAGCTCTGCCTGGGGAAATACCGTGGTGCCGATGTCACGGCCTTCTGCGACGATGCCGCCCTGGAGACCGTATTGCTGTTGCTGCTTAACCAAGTGTTCGCGTACGAGGGGTTGGGCTGCCACCGTGGAAACGTTTTGGCTAACCCGGGGGGTGCGAATTTCCTGGGTGATCTCGCGATCGCCCCCAGATGCTTCCTCCGCCCATACCCGCGTGATTTGGGAGCCTGGCTCGGTACCTGTATCCAATTGAGGAAAGTCAAACCGAATGGCCCGGGTTGCCATGAGTTCAGCAACGGCTGCTTCGTCTGTGGGGTCGATGTCTGCGTCGAGTACTAACCAAGTCAGGGCTCGATACATTGCGCCCGTATCTAAATAGCGCAGACCCAGGGCCTGGGCCACTCGGCGCGTCACGGTGGATTTGCCCGCCCCCGCTGGTCCGTCCATGGCCACGGTACCTTGCTGCTGGGCTCCCTCGTTGTCTTTGGGGGAGCGCTCCAGAATGGTGTTGTCAATCAGTCGGGCGGAGCCCACTTGCGCTGCGATCGCCAAAAGTCCTACCTCTTCAATCCTTTTAATGGGCTGTACGGTATCCGGATGCACTAATTCAATGTATTCCGGCTCCAAGTCCGCCTCGGCCATAACCGACCGGACGACCGCCACGAGGGCGGAGCCGCACCGCTCTCCATTCTTAAACACTTCTCGCGCTTTGTGTAATCCTCGTGACAAAGCTGTGGCCTGTTGGGCTTCTTGGGGCGACAGATAGGCGTTGCGGGAGCTGAGGGCGAGGCCACTGGGCTCCCGCACAATGGGGCAGCCGATAATCTCACCTGGGAGGTTGAGGTCTGTGGCAAGGCGACGGATGATGGCGAGCTGTTGAGCATCCTTTTGGCCAAAGTAGGCGCGGGTGGGTCGCACAATATTGAGCAGTTTGGTGACCACTGTGGCGACGCCCTGGAAATGGCCGGAACGCGATCGCCCACAGAGCTGACGCACCATTGCTTCTGGGGGATGTACCTGGGTCAGCTCTGGACTCAACCCCGCCTGAACATTGCTATCGGCGCTGCGATCGCCTGAGTGGCTGCTCCCTAGCTTGTTGCCATAGAGTGTGGTGGCGTTGGGTAAAAATAAAATATCGACCCCTGCGGCCTCGCAGAGGGCACGATCTGCCGCTAGGGTTGCGGGATAGTTTTCCAAATCTTCGCCAGGTGCAAATTGGAGTGGATTGACGAAGATGGAGACCACGACCACGTCGTTGTCCCGTCGAGCACGATCAATGAGGCTTTTGTGGCCTAAATGTAATGCCCCCATCGTCGGCACAAAGCCAACCATAGAGGCATCTCGAAGCTGACGCTGCAAAGCCGCTACCGTGGAAAAACAGCGCACAGAACTCTCCTAAGCAATGATGGGTCGTCATGGACATCCACCATCGACCCGCAAAATAGCCCAGACAACGCCCCAAGGGTTGGCGAATGGATGGCTTGCAAATCGATAGGCAATTGCCCCGTACATCATAAAAGCTTAAACGGAGCTTCGTTCAAGAAGCTCCGCTCAAAGGAATTGAGATTCCAGGGTTAGTTCAACCAGGGTTAGTTCAAAATGTCGATGCGCACGGGAGCAACACCGGAATTGGTCAGACCAATATAGTCGGCTGCGCCAGCGGAGAGATCGATGACGCGATCGCCTGCATAGGGACCCCGATCATTAATCCGAACGTTCACCGCGTAGCCGTTATTCAGGTTGGTGACCCGAACCCAGGTGCCAAAGGACAGGTAACGATGGGCCGCCGTAAGCGCATTCTGGTTGTAGATTTCGCCGTTGGCTGTCAGGTTGCCGTGGAAACCAGGACCGTACCAGGAGGCCCAGCCTTCCTGATAGTAGGAACTTGCTTGAGCAACCACGGGGGCAGGCTCAGGCTCAGGGGGAGCAGGCAAGTCAGCCACTTCAGACAGCGGCTCAGCCGCCTCAACACCCAGAAGACGGCGCAGGCGATTTGTGGCCTGCAGTGCATCCTCAGCCCGGGCACCCGTGGTGTCCGGCAGAATGATGGCATCGTCCAGAGTGACCAAGGTGGTGTCGTCCATCTCGACGAGATAGGCATCATTCTCCCATCGCACCGAAATCTCTTCAGCCTTCACATCACCGGACTGGCTGAGCTGGTTGAATGTGGAAGCCAGTTGGTTGGCCTTCCAAAGCGGGGAGGTCTCATCGACAACCTCAGCAATCGCTTTGGTGGCGAGTTTGCGGACTTCATCGACAGGAACATCAGCAGCTATTTCTTGCGCGTCTGCTTCGCTCTCGTCCTGGATGAAGGTTAGGACCGGAATGTCCCGCACATAGACTGTAGCGGCGGGGCGGGACTCAAGTTCGTGGGAAAAAACTTTGGCGATCGTGGACTCTGACTGAGTGTCCAGGGATTCGCGCTGGGTGGAGGCGGGCTCACCAACTTTGGCGACGTCGGTAGAAGAAGGTTGGGCGGACTCAGTGGCGAGGGTCGCTGCCTCTTCTGAAGTCTCTGCTTGTAAGGGTTTCAAATTGGTTGTGACATTCCAGCCCACAGCGGAAGCCAGCACAACGGCAACTAAGTTGCCCAAACGTTTGTATTGCATATCCTCTATTTGAGTTCAGCAGGGGTTCTCGCTACAACCATTGAAAGGATTTGAGCTGGGAAAATAGCCCCCAAAACCAATCAAAAAACTGTGTCTTCGAACTCGCCCATCTGCCCACTGACAGAGCCGTTCAGGCTCTTGTGCTAGGGCAACAGCGATCGAATCGAACCCGATATCACGGACTTTCTTTACATAACTTCATGACCGTACCACGAAGTTTTTGGGTTGAACACAGTGGAACGGGTGATGAAATTAATCGAACTCAATGATATGAGCACGGACTGAAGTCACCTTATCCCTGATTGGGTGCGGATAAAAGTGGCTTTTGTCGAGCAATGTTGACTTTGTCTTTTTGAAGGGGATGAGGCTAGCTTTCTTGACTGCTTTGTTGGTGTTTTTTCGAAACTTTGATGGGAGATCGTTTCGCCGTAATCTCTCTTGGTGTAAGTATTCTAGTGCTTTTGCTTGCAGCCGAAGTTGAGTTTGTTATCTGTTCCAGACATCGGTGTCTGAGCAGTTTGATTAGAGAATCTAATCAGTGCAATTAAGTTCATCAAAATTTTAGATAAAAGCTGATGTCGTTCTATGAATATGAAGCAGATTCTTCTCTGTGTTTTGTCTAATCACAGATTCTGATCTGAGCAACATTAAGGTTCATTTTGATCGGCTTAGAAAATCGCTTAAAAGCTTGCCCTGGGGCTAACTCGCTCGGCAGAATAAGCACTGGCCCCGAAGCCTAATTCTCCGAAAGGGGGCGGGTTCTTGGGGTGGGTTACCAAAGAGAGCGAAATCATGGACTATCGTGCTGCGGGTGTGGATGTTGAGGCGGGCCGCCAATTTGTGTCAAGGATTAAAGACATGGTGGCCGCGACACATCGCCCAGGGGTCTTGGGTGGCTTAGGCGGCTTTGGAGGGCTGTTTGAATTGCCAGCGGGTTACCGTCAGCCGGTTTTGGTGTCTGGAACTGATGGTGTGGGGACCAAGCTCAAGCTGGCCCACCAGCTGGATCGTCACGAGACGGTGGGGATTGATTTGGTGGCCATGTGTGTTAACGATGTGCTGACCTGTGGGGCTGAGCCGCTGTTCTTTTTGGACTACATTGCCACGGGAAAGCTCAATGAGGAGCAGCTTGCGGCGGTTGTCTGCGGCATTGCTGAGGGCTGTAAGGAGTCGGGGTGTGCGCTTTCGGGAGGGGAAACGGCGGAGATGCCAGGGTTCTATGGCCCGGGGGAGTATGACCTGGCGGGATTTTGTGTCGGAATTGTGGAGAAGTCGGAGATTATTGACGGTTCCCAGGTGGCGGTGGGGGATGTGGCGATCGCCCTCCCCAGCAGCGGTGTTCACAGCAATGGCTACAGCTTAGTTCGCAAAATCATCGAAACCCAGAACTTGAGTTGGACTGATCAGGTCGAAGCGTTCGGTGAGAAAACCCTGGGTGATGTTTTTCTGACGCCGACCCAGCTCTATGTCAAATCGGTGTTAGCGGCCTTGAAGCAGGACTTCACGATCCATGCCATGGCTCACAACACGGGCGGTGGGTTGCCGGAGAATTTGCCCCGTTGCCTTGGCAGTGACCAGAGCATCCAGATTGATCTGGCATCCTGGGAGATTCCGACGGTGTTTCAGTGGTTGCAGGATGCCGGGGATGTCGATCCTCGGGCAATGTTTGAGACGTTCAATATGGGCGTTGGCTATGTGGTGATTGTGCCGTCGGAGGTTGGGGCGGAGGCGATCGCCTTTTTCCAGTCCCAAGGTCTTGCTGCTTGGCAAGTGGGCTCGGTGGTTGCAGGCCGGGGAGACGTCTTGGGTTTGCCAAAATTGTCAGCCTAAAGCGGCTGGGATTTTGAAGAATCTCAAGACAATGGTGCGTCTCGCTCAACCCGGCAAAGACCCCAAGGTGTCGAGCTGAGCCATAATGGCTGGGCAAATGTTACCTGTCAGATGCATCGATGAGCCTCGCCACTGACCTCTGGGATGCCAATCAATCCCTGACCCAAGCCTGTCTACACAATGGTTTTGTCCAAGGGATTGCGGATGGCAGCCTGCCCAAGGCCAAGTTTGCCTATTACGTTGGCCAAGACGCGTTTTTCCTGGATGCCTTTGCCCGGGCCTACAGCGTTTGTGCTGCCAAAGCACCCACTGCTGAAGCCTTTGGGCTTTTCCACGGATTGGCGGGCGGTGTTTTGGAGGAGCTGAAGCTGCACGGGAGCTATGCCCATCAGTGGGGCGTTGATCTCGAACGGGTGACCCCTGGCGTGACCACCCGCCGCTATGTCGATTTTCTGACGGCCACCGCCTGGAGTCAGCCTCTTGCTGTTACCGCCGCCGCGATGGCCCCTTGTATGCGGCTCTACGCTTTTCTGGGGCAGGCTTTGGCAGTTCAATCTGGCCTAGCTCAATCTGGCCTAGCTCAATCTGGCCCAGCTCAATCTGCTAGGCCGGACCATGCCTATGGCGACTGGATTAGGACCTACAACGAGCCCTTTTTTGAAGCGCTAGCCCAACAGCTCGAAACGCTACTGGATAATTATGCTAGAACGCTGGATAGTCCTGGGCATGATGCAATGAGGACTGCCTACCGCTACGCGATGCAGTGCGAATTGGATTTCTTTCAGGCTGCTTGGGAGGTAGAGGCATGATGACTGTCCCCCGGACCGTGTGTTTGGGCTTTTTGACGTTAGCGTTGGTGGGGACGGTGTTGCTGCTCTTGCCCATTTCCACGGCGACGGGGGAGTGGAGTGATCCTATCAATGCTCTGTTTATTGCGACCTCAGCGGTTTGTGTCACCGGGTTAGCGACGGTGGACGTGAGCAGCTATTACAGCGGTTTTGGTCAACTCGTTGTCTTGTTGCTGGCCCAAATTGGCGGCTTAGGCTACATGACCGTCAACACCTTTTTGCTAGTGTTGCTGGGCCAACGTTTTCGCCTCAAAGAGAAGATTGCGATTCAGCAAACGATGGACCTGCCTGGAATTGATGGGGCGCGGCAGCTCATTCAGTCCATCATTGGTTTGACGCTGTTGTTTGAGCTGACCGGTGCATTTTTGCTGATGTTCCAGTTCATCCCAGAATTTGGCACCCTAAAGGGGATTTGGTATGGTCTGTTCCACAGCATTAGTGCTTTTAATAATGCAGGGTTTAGCTTATTCCCTGATAGCCTGGTCCGCTATGCCCATTCACCCTTTGTCATTGCTGTCATTAGCATTTTGATCATTGCGGGGGGGATTGGCTACAAAGTCATTATGGAAGGCTTTTTGTTTGTCAGGGATAGCCTGCGTAAGGAGCCCGGACGCTTTTGGGTCTCCCTTAATTTTAAGGTTGTCACAACAACAACAGTTGTGCTTTTGTTGCTCGGGACTCTGGCCTTTTTGGTGACGGAGTTCATGAATCCTGGAACGCTGGGGGGCGATAACTTCGGTCAGAAGCTCCTTTCAGCCTGGTTCCAATCGGTCACGACCCGCACCGCTGGATTCAACAGCATTGATCAAGGCAGTATGACCAAGGCGGGCCTGTTTATCACCATTGCCTTTATGTTTGTGGGGGCGAGCCCTGGCGGAACAGGGGGTGGTGTCAAAACGACGACCATGCGCGTTTTGGCAGGCTGTACCTCTTCGGTTCTGCGCCAGAAGGATGAGGTGATTTGTTTCGATCGCCGTCTGCCCAATGATCTGATTTTCAAAGCAGTGGGTGTGGTCTTTGGCTCCATGATGAGCGTCATCGTCTGCACGATTCTCCTCTCCTGGTCTGAGGTGGAGATGGATTTCATTGATCTCTTTTTTGAGGCTGTTTCAGCCTTTGCGACCGTGGGTATCTCCACCGGGATTACGGCGGCTCTCTCCGTGAAAAGTAAGGTGATTGTGATTGTGACCATGTATGCAGGGCGCGTTGGGATTTTGTTGCTCATGAGTGCCCTGTTGGGCGATCCAAAGCCCAGCCGGATTCGCTATCCCGAGGATGACCTGCTGGTGGGCTAGGGGATGCGAGATCGAGGCTGGTAGATGAGGATTGGGGTGGGTTAGGATTTGAGAGGCAAACCTGGAACGAGCACTGTGAACCTTTCTTCCCTGAATCTGCTCCGCAACTTAAAAAATGAAAGCCGTCAGTTTGCGGTGATCGGTTTAGGACGTTTTGGTCGCTCAGTCTGTAAAACGCTGCACCATCTGGGCTATGACGTTTTGGGCTTGGACAGTAATGAGAAGCTCGTGGCCCAGGCCATGGCAGACCAGATTACGGCCCACGCCGTTCAGCTTGACTCCACGGAGCCCCTGGCCTTGAAGGAAGCGGGGGTGTTTGAGTTTGATACGGTGATTGTTGCCATTGGCAACTACATTCAGGAGAGCATCATCACCACGCTCAATGTGAAGGAAGGGGGCGTGCCCTATGTGGTGGCGAAGGCTTCTAATGAGACCCATGGCAAGCTGTTGGAGAAGGTTGGCGCCGATCGCGTTGTCTTTCCCGAATACGACATGGGCTGCAATTTGGCGCGATCGCTCACTCGCCCCAAAATCCTAGAACGCTTCAATCTTGATCCTGAGCACAGCATCGTGGAAGTGGCGGTTCCAGAAGAATTTGATGGTCAAACCATCGCTCAGCTTAACCTGCGTGCCCGGTTTGGTCTCAATCTGATTGCGGTGGGAGACGAACAAAAATTTCAGATCAACCCTGAGCCCGGTCGCCATCTCCACAAGGGCCAAATTATGGTGGTGGTTGGCGACAACACGGCGATCGATCGACTCGTGAAGTGACGCGAGTTCACGAAGTCCAGCGCATCGTAGTCCCTGCCAAATCCTAATCAGCAACAGAAACCCATGCCCCGCATTATTGGTCTGATGAGCGGTACCTCCGTAGATGGTATTGATGCTGCTCTCGTGGATATTTCCGGAGGACAGCTCGATTTGCGGGTGACGTTGGTGGCTGGAGAGACCTATGCCTACGAAGCCGAATTGCGCGATCGCATCTTGGCTCTCTGTCGAGGGGAGGCGCTGTCCATGGCCGAGCTGGCACGACTGGATGATGAGATTGCGGCAGCCTTTGCGGCGGCGGCGATCGCCCTCCAGCAGAAGATTGTGGCTCAAGGGGGGGACCCAGCGACCCTGATCGGCACCCATGGCCAAACCGTTTTCCACCGGCCCCGCTCTGCGCCTGCGAGCGATGGTTCCCGAGCTTTGGCCTACTCCCTGCAGTTGGGGCGAGGAGCAGCGATCGCCCATAAAACCGGTATCTCGACCATTTCCAATTTCCGTGTTGCTGATATTGCAGCGGGGGGGGAAGGGGCTCCCTTAGTGCCGCCGATCGACGCCTATCTCTTGGGCCACCCGACGGAACACCGCTGCATTCAAAATATTGGTGGCATTGGCAATCTGACCTATTTGCCACCGACGCAGCAATCCGATTGGCAGACCCAGGTTCGTGGCTGGGACACCGGTCCTGGCAACACACTCCTGGATATCGCGGTTAAACGGCTTTCCAAGGGAGCGTTGACCTACGATGCTGATGGCGCTTGGGCGGCCCAGGGGAAGCCGGATCTGGACCTGATCAATCAATGGCTCCAGCATCCCTATTTTCATCAGATGCCACCGAAGTCCACGGGACGAGAGCTTTTTGGCTGGGAGTATTTTGAGCAGTGTTTTGCGGAAATGCGAGCACGCGATCTGGTAGATGCAGATATTCTGGCGACGCTGACTGAACTGACGGTGGTGTCCATTGCCCAAAACTACCGCGATTTTCTGACGGTTTTACCCGATACCGTATTGGTCGGTGGCGGGGGGGGGCGCAATGGCTATTTAATGGCGCGGCTGGCCCAGCAATTGCCCGAGGCAACGGTGCAAACCACTGATGACGCCGGAGTTGATTCAGACTTTAAGGAGGCGATCGCCTTCGCCATTCTGGCCCACTGGCATCAGCAGGGAATTCCGGGCAATTTGCCCAGCGTGACCGGGGCGATCACCCCCTGCATTTTGGGTCATTATGATGCCGTTTCAGGCCCCAAAGCCGTGCTAGCATAGGGCGCAACGATTCAAGCATGGAACGCATTTCAGGTGGCCCATTCGTTCCTCATTGAGCCTGGCAGTTGGACCATTGATGGCAACTGGATTGGGCGTGACGGTCATACGATTCCGCTTCGAGGTAAGACGCTGGTGTCCTGGGGAAAGGATACTTGGTTTGCCATGGTGACGAAGCTTGTGTTTGACGATGACACACCGGATATTGTGTATCGCTACAAGGGGCGTTTTGACAGTGCGACCCAGCGCTATAGCTTTGTCATGGAGCATAGCCTCCTGGGCAAAGCGGAAGGGGAGGGGTGGCTCGCGCCTGAGTCAATTATTCAACGCTACTGGGCTCTCAAGGATAACCAGCGCCGGAGCGGTTTCGATACGATTTATTGCGTCAATCGCCAGACCTATCGCTGGTCCAGCGCGGTGATGTCCGGCCATCGATTGACCTCAGCCCTGGAAGCAAGACTGTCCCGCAGCGCGTCCTAAGTTTTAAGGTAGGAATGCTGAACTTTTCCGATAGCCAGTGTAAAGAGAGTTGGTTAACGCTACGGAGTTCCCCCCTAGCAACTTCAGAGTAAACTTTTGAAAGCAGGTAATTTTCATTACAGCTTTATATCAGGGGGCGGCAGGACCCCGTGGAGTTATCGGTCATGATCGGTTCGCGGCGCGTTTTTGGAACTTGCGGCGATCGGGTGCCTATGCTCCATCGATAAACTCTTTTCGAACTCGATTGAGGCCGCAGTCTTGGTATCGCAACGCGTCAATCCTCCCATGGCATCTCCCGACCCCAATGTAGGCCGTGTCCTTGATAGTCGCTACGAGCTCATCGAGCTGGTGGGAAAAGGGGCAATGGGCCGTGTCTATCTCGCTAAGCATGTGCTTCTGGGCGGCGCGGTTGCGGTTAAATTTCTCTCCCAAACACTGCTGAGTGAGAAGATGCGCGATCGCTTCTTCTCAGAAGCCCGCACCTGCGCCCAGTTGGGCCAAAAAAGTATTCACATTGTCCGCGTCAGTGATTTTGGCGTCGATGAGAACGATATTCCGTTCTACGTCATGGAATATCTTCAGGGGGAGAACCTCAGCACCCTGATTCAAAAGCAGCCCCTGGCGTTGCCCCGCTTTTTGGGCATCATGCGCCAGACCTGCATGGGGCTCAAGGCTGCCCATGAAGGGATTTCGGTGGATGGCAAGATGTGTCCCATCATTCACCGGGATATCAAGCCCAGCAATATTTTGGTGACCCCTGACGAGACCATGGGGGAGCTGTCCAAGGTCTTAGACTTTGGCATTGCCAAGTTGTTGCAGGAAGACGCAAGCCAGACCCAGGGATTCATGGGGACGCTGGCCTATTCTTCGCCGGAGCAGATGGAAGGCAAGGAGCTGGATCAGCGCTCAGATATCTATAGCCTGGGCATTTTGATGTACCAGAGCCTCACCGGTAAGCTGCCGGTCTACACCGAAAATCATACGTTCGGGGGCTGGTACAAGGCCCATCATTTTCAGGAGCCTCGCAAGCTTGAGGAGGTGATACCGGACCTCAAGGTGCCCGGCAGTTTGTCCAATTTGATCTACGCCTGTCTGGCCAAGAAGGTCGAAGATCGCCCTCAGAAGATCGAAGAGATTATTCAAAATCTCAATCCCCTGGATCAGCGTTTTGATGTGGGGCGTCAAATTGGCCACCGAATTCAGTCAACGCTGGCTCGGCTTCCGGTCCTGAAGGATGATCGCAAAGGGGCTGATGCGCCGCCAACGGCGGAGGAAATTTGTTATCTCCAGGCTTGGCCTAAGAACAAGCCCATCAAGCGCATTGTCTTTCCGCGGAAAATCAAGACCAGTACCGACCCACTGCTAACGCTGTGGGTGATGCTTCCCAAAGAAGAGATCGAGCAGCTCAAGATGAGCCGTCTCTATACTCAGATCTATCGCAATTTCCTTTGCACCATGTCACCCCACCCCATGGTGATGTGGCTGACCGCTCTGCACAATCGCTTCTACCATGATTCAGAAGAGGCCCGCTGGCTGACCTGCTATCTGGATTTGAAAAGTGCCCAAGGCCAGGAATACCTGTCGATTCTTTCGGAGCAAGGCAACTATCGCATTTTGTTCTTTGCCCTGGAGGAGCCCCAGCGCTGTTCTCACCTCCTCACCACTAAAATTAATCCTGCGCAGTGCGGTTTGATGAAGCAGTGGATTATCAATGCCCGTACCTGGCAGGGGGCAGAGCAACCCACCATCAGTAAGGAGATGCTGCGTCACGAGCTTGACCACATCAAGCCTAAGGTGCAGGAGAATTTGGACTCCCTGGAGAAGGTGGGCGGCACGCGGATTCCGGGCTTAGAGGCTTAGACCGCTTTTAGGCCGGAGGGAAGAACAGGACGGGGTGCCAGGATTGGCGCAGGACTTCAGTGCCGAAGCTGGAGACGGACCACTCAAGGAGGCGATTGGGTTTGCTGTCGGAGAGGGCGATCGCGCTGATATCCTCCACGGTCGCCGTTCGCATGATCTGTTCCATGGGTGTCCCTTTCTTCAGCCTGATCTCGACGGTCAAACCGACGGCTTCGAGCTCTGCTTGGGCTTGGGCTAGCTGGGCCTTAACATCTGCCTCATCTTTCTGGAAGCGGCTGCCCGTATCGATCACCCACACTAGGGTGCAACCCTTGAGCGTTGACTTTGGATTGTCTGTCACCTGCTTTTTGATCTGAGCCAGGGTGTAGTTGGCGGACTTGCTACCGTCGTAGGGAACCAGCAATTGGCTAAAGAGGTTCTGGCAACGAATGGCCAGCTCTGCTTCCATGTAGGTTGAAACGACGGGAGGACGCAACGTCATCATGGGGCACTGGATCTTGCTGGAAAGACCGGCGGCAGTGCTACCAAATAGCTTTTGGGTGAGTAGGCTGCGGATGGGCGACCCGAACAGCACTAGATCAATATTGTGCTTCTTCAGGGCTGCGAGTATGGCACCTCCTGGGGAGCCGGAATCGACTTCGACGATAACCTCGGTCCCCTGATCTTTTGCCGCCTGTTGCACTGAAGCTTCAAGGGCGGGAGCCAGAGCCTGCTTGGCCGCATGGACGGCTTCACGGTCTTCATGGGGTATCTCACAGTCGTCTTCCATCGGAACGCTGTGTAGGAACACAAGTTTTTCCGCGCCGGTTTGGGCAAGCTGAGGCACGAATTGTACTAGGCGCTCAATGCCATCGCTGAGGTCGGTGCAAATTAGAATGCGTTGAAACATAGCGCCAGCTTCAATAAAAATCAATAAGTCAAAAAAAGAGGCACGGGGTTATCTCCATGCCTCCCTATTGTCAGCGATACGCTGCGTTTTTTGCTTGATCGCGAGACGCAATTTTAGGGCGTCAAGTCAAGTGATGTCGGAATTGGTGGCCGAAACTCAAGTGTTTCCTCGCCAATCTTGAGCTACACCTTGGCAGCATGCTTGGCGCGCAGGGAAGTAATGCTCTGGTACCAGTAGTCTTCGCAATAGACCTGACAGTGCTCGGTAATTTCCTTCATCAAAGCCCAGGAGAACTTCCGCTCAATCATGTGCTCGCCCCAGGTTTCCTGCATCATGTGGTGGGCTTTACGCAGGTTGTAGGACGGAATAGCGGTGCTCACATGGTGGGGAATGTGGACGTTGATGTCGTGGCAGAGGAACTCGACCCAAGCGGGGTAATCGCAATGCACGGTGCCGGCGAGCTGAGCTTGGGCTTCATTCCAGACGTTGGCGGGACGGAAAGGGATGTCCGGTGCGGTGTGGTGAACGATGGTGAAGGTGCTCATCCAGAAGTGGTAGACCATCCAAGGCAACAACCAGAACTTGATGACGCCCCAAACGCCGAGGGTGGCAACCATGACGGGGAAGGCGATCGCCGCACCCACGATCACAAACAATGCTGAGAAGCGAATCTGCTCGCGTTGCTTGCCTTCAAAGCTATTCCAAGCAAAGTGGCGGGTTGCCCAGTGAGCGATGGAGCCTAGCCACCAGAACCGACCGCGCAGCATCCCATAAATGAGTTGCATGGGTTTGGAGGATTCCAAGAACTCTTCGGGAAACGCAGGGTCCCAAGCATTGTCCACATCCAATTTGTTGGTGTGCTTGTGGTGGTAGTTATGCAGGATGCGCCAAGCGTGGAAGGGGTAGAACAGCGGCAGAAAAGCCAGGTGACCCACGATGTTATTGACGCGGGTGCTGTTGGAAAAGGAACGATGACCACAGTCATGACCCACCACGAACCAGCCCGTCAGTGCTGTTCCTGTCAATGCCCAGGCAAAGGGGAGCAAGTACCAAGGAGACAGCGCCAGCAAGGCATAGGAGCCAACGACAGAGACAACGCTGATGAGCACGGTTGTCCAGGCTTTGATCGCATTCTTCTCGAATACTTCCTTCGGGATGGTCTGAATGACGTCTCGGAGGCGCACGCTGGGGTCGAGATCAGGTAGCTTACCGGGAACAGGAACACTGAGAGCTTTGGGTGTGGTGACCATGCAAGTTATTGAAGCGATAGAGGTCAAAGGAGTTAAGAAAGCCTGAGAGATGTTAATGAATCTCAACAAACCTCATCACATATAGCATGATTCGTGTCTTGGCTGGTACGTGGTAAGTGCGCTCTCCTGTTGGAATCTACGTCAAATGGCGCATTATTCGTTCTGTAGTGTGCAATACAATTCTCTGGGAAAAGTAATTTCCATTACGTTCTGCGCTGATAGGTCTGGGGAAGTCTACCGACGATGCAAGAGTTTCAACCGCAGAGGCCCGTTTGTGACCTGTCTTTGATGGCCCAGTACTATATCCGTCGGTTGCTTCATCAGCGACGCGATCGCCTCCGTGTGGTGGCAGCGCCGGGCCGTAACCTCTCTGCCACAGAGGATGCTGATCTGAATGCTGTGGTGGAAGGTCTTTACTTGGATGATGTGCAGATTGAGCGCGTCATTACGTCCCTAGAAAGCTATGCGCAGATCCACCGTCGCTTGGTTGCCCAAGGGACAGCTTCCAGTGGCGTATCCGGGGAAGTGGAGCGAAGAATTTTTGTGCTCTTAGGCTTGCGTTTAGAGGAACCCTTGGTCTCGGCTTAGAGAGCAGCCTTGGTCCTGTTCATGCGAGTCTTCTGTTCATACGATTCTGCTGGCTGGGGGATGCCAATCGCGTGGTTGAGTTCAGTTGCGTTTTGATCAGTTGTGTTTTGAATAGAGGGCGCTTGTGGCTTGGACCCCGAGCAAAGACTCACAAAAAAGCGGACGCTCCTAGGGCGTCCGCTTTTTTGATTTATCGATTGCTTGTTGGGCGGCTCACCAGCTCAAAAGACATGGAAGCTGCAGTTTATTCACAATCTAAGACTCAGTGCGTGCTAGCTTGACATCCTGGGCTAAGCCTAAACGCTGGAGTGTTGCAATCGTTAGCCAGGTCACATCAAACTCCCACCACTTCAGCCCGTGGCGAGCTGAGTATTGAAAGCGGTGGTGGTTGTTGTGCCAGCCTTCGCCATAGGTCAAGACTGCGACCCACCAGCAGTTGGTGGATTTGTCGCCGGAGTCTTCGTAGGTGCGGTAGCCAAACTTGTGGGTGGCGCTGTTGACGAACCAGGTGCAGTGGTAGACCACAACCAGGCGAACAAAAATGCCCCAGACCACAAAGGACCAGCCACCGAAGGCGTAAAGAACTAGGCCCAGCGCAATTTGCAGGGGCAAGAAATACTTGTCGAAGAAACGATAGACCGGGTCGTTGGCGATATCGCGGGTGAAGCGAGCAATTTCTTGCTTCGCAGGAACTTCGCGAAATAGCCATCCAATATGGCTCCACCAGAAGCCCTTGTTGGAATCATGGTGATCGATCGCCTGATCGGAGTGGGCATGGTGGTGGCGATGGAGGCCGACCCACTCAGTGGGTCCACTTTGGCAGGATAAGCTGCCGCAGAATACGAAAAAATATTCTAGCCACTTGGGAGTCTTGAAGCTGCGATGGGAGATGAGACGGTGCCAGCCCAAGGTAATGCCAAGACAGCCGGTGAACCAGTGGAGGAACACCAGTAGACCCACAGCTTTCCAACTAAAGTTACTGGGCAGTAGGGCAAAGAGGGCACCGACATGGACAGCTGCCATGAATAGTAATGTGGGCCACTCAACGGGAAGCTGCTTTTTATCAATTGCGACAGTCATGCAGAGGTTGGAGAAACGACAGAAACTTCCTACGCGAAGAAGGCCTCTTCAGGTCTTGGGGATCCTTCTTCGGGCAAGGACCTACTTTTCAGAAAAGACCGGTGGCTACCAAGACGCTCTTGGGAAGGGCTTGGTATAAGGCCGGAAGCGATAGAAATTCGATGGAACAGTGGCGGTCTCTTCGTAGCGCATACTGGAGAATTAGTCCGTCCACTGTTCGCATCATATCCGATTATTAAGCAGACCGATGGTTGATCAGTATCAAAAGCCAATTCGTCAAGCAGAAGATGCACTCCTTAAGATCTTTTCGGGAATTGACACACAGGTCAAGGAAAATTTGCGTCGTGTCCTGATGGCGTTTCGGAATCATCGTGTGGGTGTGCACCATTTCTCTAGTGTGAGTGGCTATGGCCACGATGACTTGGGGCGCCAGGTTCTGGACCAAGTCTATGCCGAGGTTTTTGGTGCTGAGGCTGCGATTGTGCGAGTGCAGTTTGTCTCGGGGACCCATGCGATCGCCTCGGCGCTCTATGGTGTGCTGCGTCCTGGAGACGAGATGCTGGCGGTGGCTGGGGCGCCCTATGACACGCTGGAGGAAGTCATTGGTCTGCGGGGGGAAGGGCAGGGCTCCCTGAAGGATTTTGGTGTGGACTATCGGCAGTTGGAGCTAGCGGCGGATGGGGGCATTGATTGGGATGGCCTAGGGACGGCGGTGGGCGATCGCACTCGCCTCGTCTTGATTCAGCGCTCCTGCGGATATTCCTGGCGCCAGAGCCTGTCGATTGATCAGATCGAGCGCATTGTTCAGAGCGTGAAGCGGCAAAATCCCAACACCGTTTGCTTTGTGGACAATTGCTATGGCGAATTTATTGAAGATCGAGAGCCCACGGCGGTCGGTGCTGATCTCATGGCGGGTTCCCTAATTAAGAACCCTGGGGGCACCATTGTTACCGCTGGAGGTTATGTGGCAGGCAAGGCCGATTTAGTTGAAGCTACTGCCTGTCGTTTGACGGCACCGGGGATTGGCAGTGAGGGAGGAGCGACGTTTGATCAAAGCCGTCTGATGTTCCAGGGACTGTTCTTGGCACCTCAGATGGTGGGAGAGGCGATTAAGGGGACGCATCTGGTGGCCCAGGTCTTCCATGACCTTGGCTATGACGTGAATCCGCTGCCCCAGGCGCAGCGGCGGGATGTGATCCAGGCGATTCGTCTGGGCTCACCGGAGAAGCTGGTGGCGTTTTGTAAGGCGATTCAGCAGGTTTCGCCCGTGGGTTCCTATTTGGACCCCACGCCGGGGAATCAGCCGGGGTACGAAAGCGAGTTGGTGATGGCGGGGGGGACGTTTGTGGATGGGAGCACGTCGGAATTTTCGGCGGATGGTCCATTGAGGGAGCCCTATGTGGTGTTTTGCCAGGGGGGTACCCACTGGACCCATGTGGCGATCGCCCTGGAGAAGGCGATCGCAGCCATCGGCCCTGCCTAATTTCCATTGCCTTACGTTGAAGCAGAAGCCTGTGGACGGGACTGTAGAACCCAAAAAAGCCAGCGGGAGTGTTACAACGCTCCCGCTGGCTTTTTGATGGGATTGGTAAGGAATATAGCCCTTAGACCTGTGAGCCTAGCTTTCCACGGGTTGAGACTGTGCCGGAGCTTCACCCTCAGACTGGTCTTCGCGTTTCTTCAGCACCGGCTTGGTCTTTGTGGGACGACTGCCACCGCCTTCGACGCGTCGAGGCGGACCACCAGCGCCGGGGCGACGCTGCGGGGGGCCACCGGGACGGCGACCGCCGGGACGACGACCGCCGCCGCCACCACCGCCCTTGCGGAAGGAGCGTCGTTGGGGAATCGCACCGATGCAAATGCCTTCCTTGACGACCAGCTGATCGCCCTCGCGGATGACCTTCAGATCCCAGAAGTGGTGAATGGCTTTCGGGCCCAGTTTTCCCTTGAGCTGAAGCTTAAAGCTGCGCCCCTTGCGATCGTTGGGCTTGGGTGCCTGCTTAATCTTGATGACAATGTGCTGACGTTCCATCGAATGGAACACAACTTCTCCGCGAATGGAAAAATAGCCGTCCTCTAGATCGTCTGAAGACTTGATGGGAGGCTTCGGTCGGACCGGGCGAGGCAAGCCTTCTTCCGAATCCTCGGGTTCATCGCCCTTGAGGATGTCTTTCTGTAGTGTTTCCGGCTCCCAAACCCCCACGACTTGAACATGGAGATCGCCCTCTTTTTCGCGTGTTCTGGGATAGACCACCCAAAGATGCTCTTGCTCCAGGTCAATGTGCTTTTTGACCAGGCTCATGATGCGACCGAGCAAAACGGCCTCGATGGTTGCCCCATCAGGTGTTGTGCATATCCCTTTCGTGATCTGCTCTTCGCTTGGAGTGTAGCGTGCCCGCACCAGGCCAATGGCCCGAAACTGCATCGGTTCACTCGGCTGCGGAATGGGCTCCTGGCGCAGAGGCAGCGTGTTGGCTGCTGCTGGAGTTGCACCGCGGGATGACGATTTGCCTGGAGCTGTATTAGCTGCTGTGTTCGCTGTCATGGGGGGCGGGAGAGTGATTATGTGTGACCGCTACGGGTATTCCGACAGGGCCAGAGATACCAGGCCGGAGATACCAAGCCGGGGATACCAAACGAGGTAAATAGGAGCGTTCCTTTTTTCACGCACGATAGCCGTGATGTCAGTATTCCCACTGGAATGAAACCATCACCAGGGAAAGTCCAAACTCAGGGTACCACTTGTGCCAGAAGGACCCACGGGGTGTTGCCACCCTTATCTATATGTTCGTTGGTTCCTTATTAGATCCAGAAAAATAGATCACTAATCAGTGGTTTTTTTTACGAAAGCCTCTGAATAATGATTTTTTTACTGAAAATTCATAGAACAAACACGAAAGAAGGGTTTGGGGGCATCTCCCTCCTGGGGAGTCGTTCCCTCGCGAAGCTCCGCGGCCATCGCTGTCTTCTTTCTCGTCTAATTTATTTTATCGTCAAGACTTATAGGCCGCTGAGATTTTCGTGGACTCGCTGCAAAATTTTGTAGGCTCAGCCCTTGACAAGCGGCATTCTGTGAAAGACCATCCCAGGAAGCTTGCGATATGTTAGGAAACGTGTCCTCATCAATACGCAAGTGAGCGTTTGAAGCGCGGGCGCTGCTCAAGATTCGCCGAGCAAAGTCGGTCGGTTTTGAGCGAGACATCACAAGTTTGCAATTGAGAGGCAAAGGAACGTGGCGCGGAAACGGAGTAATTGGGCGGTCAAGATTTTTCTAGCGGTATGCTGTGTGGGCTTCCTCGGAATTTCCATTGCGCCCATGCTGGGTAATGCTTTCCAAGGTTCAGCGCCGGATTCATACGGTAGTGCCCAGGGCGGTGGCGATGCGGCGGCAGTGCCCGAAGGGGAGCGGCAGCAGCTAGAGGAGCAGGCTAAGGGCTTTGAACTAGTGCTGCAGCGCGAGCCGACTAACCGCACGGCGCTGGAAAGTTTGATCGAGATTAAGCTTCAGTTGGGCGATATTGAAGCGTCCATTGAGCCGTTGCAAAAGCTATCGGAACTTAGCCCTGAGAATCCTGACTATCAGGTGCTTTTGGCGCAGGTGCAGCAGCAGACAGGCGATCGCGAAGCCGCTGCCCAGACCTACCGCACGCTGATTGAGAAGCAACCCGGCAACCTCAAGGCCCTCCAGAGTCTCTCAGCTTTGCTGATGCAGGAAAATCGTCCAACGGCGGCGGTGAGTTTGCTCCAGGACACGCTGAAGTTGGCTCCGGACGCCAATGAACTAAGCCCTGGCAACATTGACGTGGCGGCGGTGAAGCTGATGTTGGGCGAGGTCTACACCCAACAGAATCGGGTGGATGATGCCATCGAGATTTACGACGAAGTTCAGACCGATAATGCGGAGGATTTCCGCCCCGTTTTGGCGAAGGCCATGGTCTTCAAGAATCAAGGGCGCGATTCTGGGGAATATGAGCCTCTGTTTGAGAATGCAGCGGCGCTGGCCCCAGCGCGCTACAAGGATCAGATTGAGCAGCTTGCCAAAGGTCCGGTGACGGCTCCCGTGGGTTCGGATGCCCAGGCGGAAGCTGCGGAAGCGGTGGAAGAAGCGACTCCTGCCGAAGTCGGCGGCGACAATTAACGATCGCGTAACGATCGCGTTCAGCACCTTGCCTACGTTTGATGCTTTGCTCCCTCCATTGCCGTTTGTCTCCATTTGCGATTTATTCGCGAATTCTGCGAGTCCGGTGGTGGAGGGATTGCTTTATCCAGAAAGCCCTGAAGCGCTGTTAGGGCAGCGATTACGAGAGCTGGAGCAGCTCGGCGTTGAAGGCTTTTTTGATGCGAACTTTCCCACGAGTAAGCGTTTGCAGGGCTGGCACGTTTTGGGCCTGGGCTATCGCGGAGTGGTGATGCTGGGGCGCTGGCGGGGCAAGCCAGTGGCACTGAAGTTGCGGCGATCGGATGTGAGGCAAACAGATTGCGCCAGTTTGTTGCCAGAGGCGGAAGCGTTGCGATTGGCCAATGGGGTGGGAGTGGGACCGACCTGTTGGGCGGCCAGTGAAAATTGCATCGTGATG
>CALIJJ010000064.1 GCA_938017515.1 uncultured Pseudanabaenaceae cyanobacterium | reverse complement strand
AATACCTACGGACGGCACGCCCACCAGGGCAAGATCCAACAACCCCAACCACCAGAAACATTGCTCGCTTCGGCATCTGCGATGTCTTGAACCAGAACATCAGCATTAATTTCGTCAGACTGCTTAGAATCTTTCTGTCTGGACAGTAGCTTAATCATCAAATAGTCTCCTTGCAGGGAATAAGAGCGACTCGAGCGTCAGTTCAGATCAATTGCAACTTGTAAGAATAGCAAGTTTACAAAAATCCAATGAAGCAATGATAGCTTAAAAAAAAATAAAATTACGTAATACTAACTACGATTATTGCCTTTATTTCCGTATTTTCCATGTCAATCCAAGCCATTTGGGCAAAACTTGGTTAATTGCTCGATGAATCTATCCGTATTTATGCCTGTCAAAGATACGTCCAGTCAGCCACTCTCTTCATCTCTTGAGCCTTTGCCCAGTTCTAATCCCCAGGGATCTCGCATTCTGCAAGTTCATGCGGAGGAGTTTTTGCCTTCTCCCCATCCCCTTATGGTGGGTGGAGGATGGGCAGCACTGATGACATTGGGGGGAGTGCTGGCGGGGTGCTGGTTCTTGCCCTACACCGTAAAAGTTAAGGCCCCGGCCATCGTTCGGCCCCAGGAAGACTCCCAGGCAGAGTCATTGGTTGTCAAAGCCTGGATTCCCAATGCTAGCGTCAATCAAGTGCACCCGGGTCAGCCGGTGCAGATTCGTTTGCGGAGTTGTCCCTACACGGACTACGGCGTTTTGCCGGGAAACGTTGGAGCGATCGCATCTGACACCACAGGAACCCATCTCACCACTCAGCAGCAATCAGCAGGTCTTCCCCCGGCGCTGGTGGGACACTACGAAATCACCATTCAACCCAGTCGCCCACAGCTCGAACCAGTGCGCCAAGCATCGAGCCCCTGTCCGCTTCGGGCCGGGATGGAAGGTCGAGCCGACATTCAAATTGGCCAGGAAACCATGCTTAAGTTCCTGCTGCGCAAGACTCACCTCGCATCGTCCATCTGAAACCTCCTGCCTGAAACCTCCTGCCTGAAACCTCCTGCCTGAAAGCATCGAACGTAAAACCCCGACCATAAAACCGTGGGATAGCCAGACAAACCAACCGGCATGACAGGATTCGCGGTAAAACAGATGCCGGAACCCTGAACAAGAACAGATGGGGCAAGCGCAGAGTGATTTTGAGAGTGATTTTGAGAGTGATTTTCCCCATGCAACGACTATCTCGGGCTGCCCTGTGGAACAAGGGAATGGGATCTTGCCTGGTCATCGCTTGCCTGACCCTAGGGTTTTGGTTCAGCAATGCTGCCTCCGCCGTTGCCGATGGATTTGTACTCTGTCCTTCTTCCGCCGAAGCATCCCAGGGCGATCGCTGTGGTGATTATTTTGTGGGTTATGGTCGCCAAGGCCACCTCGAAATAGCAGGCCAAACGGGGGATTGGCCGACTCCCTCTGGGAGGATTTACCCTAGCGTCGCCGATGCCCAAGCTCAAGCAACGCCTCCAGAGGAGGCAGCGTTGCGGCTGGAGACAAACATGGGGGAGGCGATCGCCCAGCTTCAGTTTGACGACATTCGTGTCGGTGCAGTAGACCAGCATCAGACCCTACGCTTACCGAGCCTTACCAACGACATTGGCAAAATCCAAACTCAAACAGAACTCATTTGGGGCGACACCCTTCATGTCACCTCAAAGCGTCTCCCCAATGACTCTCCCGTTGCCCTACGCGTTGAGCGAGAGATTCTTGGCTCACCATCAGCCACAGAGGACGCCAGTACTCGCTTAACGTTACAAACTTGGGTGGACGGTCGCCTTGTGCCCAAGCTGAAATACCAACTGGCGAAATTCCCCGGTCCCGGTGAACAAGAACGCGAGCAGGGTTTAGCTAAAACCTCAGTCTCAGTCGTTGTCAAAGTTGGTGGCACCGTGCACATCGAGTCGCGTCTTCAGATTGACAATGGCATGGTCGCGAGCAAAGCGGCACAACAGCTAGAGGGCAATCGTTCAGTGGTTTATCACGTTGATTTGCTCAGTGATGATAGCTGCGCGCGCTCCGAGAGTGGGTTGCTGACCACAGGCGATTGTCTTTGAGACCTGTCTTAATGGTTAATTTTTCCTTCAGACAGTCCGTATTTATTCGACGTATAATGCAAAAGCAGCTTCTCGTGCTAAGTCCCGATTTTCGTTCAGAACGGAAGAGTCAAGTAAGAGGAGCAATGCTATGCCCGAAGATTCCATCGAATTAAATTTGAGTGATGAACTCAGCGGTGATTTAGATGATGTCCTTGTGGACGTCATTGCCGACGATGGCATGACGAACGTTGAAGTAGCCACAGCCAATAGCGAAGCCTCTGTTGAGGTTGTTGAGGGGGACGTTAGTGTCTCGTTCGCATCCGACACAACAAGTGCATCAGCTTCTAGAACTCCAGGCGAGACCGTTGTTGCGGTTAATGAGACTCAGACCAGCGTTACGAACGACGACGGTTTGATCGCGGTTGCAGTGAGTGTGGCTGACCCAGACAGCAGTGATGCTGAAGCGGGTACCACTGTAAAAACCACCACTGAAAGTACGGCAGAAGGTGTCTACTTCCTTCTCAAGGCTGAAGAAACCACAGTTGCCGTGACGAGCGAAGCTGGGACAACAAAAGTTCCTGTGACAGCTGGTGACGTCGATGTCACAACGGCTGTGGATGCAGAACGATTTGACTTTTCCTTTGAAGCACCCAACACTACTGCGACAGCCACCAGTGAGGACGGAGAAACCATTGTTGAGGTCAACGGAGAGACCGTCGTCACCGTTGAAGTGGGTGAAACCGTCGGGGTCAACACGAACGCGGCTGAGGTAACGGTCGGCGACGGAGTTGATGTGCTGACGGGCGCTGCTACCGTGGGCATCGAAGAAGGCAGTCCCGATGTGCTAGTCAATTACCAAGGGGGCTCAGCCCAGGTCAGTACTGATTCTGGAGAAACGGATGTTGACGTGTCCTGGGGGAATGGTGACGTTGACCTAGAGGTTTCTGAGGAAAACTTGGCCCTGGGTGTCAATACCAGAGGCTCCAGTGTTGGCCTTGACATCAACAATGACGATGACACGTTTGCTCTTGCACTCAATGTTGGCAAACGATTTGGTTTTAGTTTCTCTTTTGGCAAGCGCTAGGTTGTGTACCCAGTGCTAGATTCTGTACCCAAGCCTCTCAGGCTTCTTTAACGGCGTCTGTTCCACAATCCGAGTGAACTAACCATCACTGGGACTTGACCACTGGGACTTGAATGGTCAGCGGTTTGCGAGGAAAACTCCCTCGCAAACCTTTTTTGTGTCTGAACGGAAGTTGTTTGGGGTCTCCCGTTGCCCGCCTAGGTTTGTTGAAGGGGGTCAGAGTTCACTGAATCGCCATTGAGCTTGTATGTTGAACGTCAGGTACATCGCTCCTCAAGGCTCAAAAGACCATGGCTAGCAAGAAAAAAGGAAAGAAACGTAAGAACCTTGTCGTTGCCAAGGGATTTGGAGCCAAGAATCTCAGTTCTGAGCTGAAAAGGGCCGAAGCCCTGATGGCACGAGAGGATTGGCAGAGTGCCATTGCACTGCTCACGGAGTTATCCCAATCCAACCCTAAGGAAACCCAACTCTGGGACCTGCTGCTCGAAGCCTATTTTCAAACCCAAAACCCCGTCGGATACCAAGCGGCTGGTGAACGTATCGCCGAACTTTCGCCGAACCGCGCTGATATTGCCTATGCCCTTGGCGGTGCTTACATCATGAATCAGCACCCCTTTTTGGCGTTGCAATCCTTCCAGCGAGCCCTCCAACTGAATCCTGCCAGTGACAAAGCCAAGGAAGCTAATCTCATTGTTGAACAGCTTGAAACTGAAACGGCTGACCTTCTAAATGAAATGGGCTTTGCAGAAGCCGATCGCGCGATCGCGTTACTGCATGAGCGGGGGCAAAGCTATCTGAGCCAGGGGGACTATGCCAAGGCCCGTGCTGCTGAAGAAGCGGTGGCCCAGGCTAAGCCGGAGTTCCTGTCTTCCCAGAACAACCTTAGTCTCATTGCCTGGATGAGCGGCGATCCCGAAGCGGCGATCGCCACCAGTCAACAAGTCCTCAGGAGTCACCCCGACAATATCCACGCTCTGTCTAATCTGGTGCGCTACCACGCGGTGTTGGGCCAAATGGAAGCTGCCCAGGCGGTGGGCGATCGCCTCAAAGCCAGCAACGCCCCCGCCTGGGATAGTTTCACCAAAAAGGCAGAAGGCCTCAGTTACCTGGGCGATGATGCTGGGGTGATTGAAATCTTTGAGGCCGCGATCGCCAACGGTGAATTTGAGCAGGGCACCAGCAACCCGCTGCTGCACCATTTCGCCGCCGTCGCTTTGGCCCGCAGCGATCGCGAATCCGAAGCCAAAAAACAGTGGAAGCTAGCCCTAGCAGCGGACCCCAACTTGGACATTGCCCAAGCCAATTTGGACGATCTGCTGCGTCCCCTCAGCCAGCGCAATACGCCCTACCCCTTTGAGACCGATAGCTGGTTGCCCAGACAGGTGATGGAGGATAGTTTTGCGTTGATCAAGCGTCAGGAACAGAAGGGGGAAACAATTGGGAAAGCATTTGGCCCGTTGCTCAAGACTTATCCTTACCTGCTGTCCCTGATGCCGATTTTGCTGGAGCGGGGGAGTCCGTCGAGCCGGGAGATGGCGATTAATTTGGCGCTGAATGAGGGGTCCGAGGCATCCCTGACTCAGCTTAAGGACTATGTGCTGGGCCAGCAGGGGCCCGATTCCATGCGCTACGAAGCCGCGATCGCCCTCACCGAAACCCAGACCCTCGACACGAAACAACCGACTCGTCTATGGCTAGGGGGACAGTGGCAAGAGGTACGGCTCTTGGCTCAGGATTTCCATGACGAACCGCTGTACAACCATTCCAAGCAGGTCGAACGTTGGGTGCGAGAGGGAACCCAGACGTTGAAACTGATGACCCCCGAATCGGCAGCCCAGGCCCAGGCTTTGTTTGAGAAGGCGATCGCCGCCGAGCCCAACAAACCCGATTTGCAATACAACCTCGCCGCCGCTTATCAAGTTCAGGGATTGGAGGTCCAAGCCACCAACCTGCGTAAACAAATCGCGGAACAATTTCCCGACTACTTATTCGCCCAGGTGTCCCTGGCCGATCTCGAACTGAACAAGGGCAATCCTGAAGCGGCTGAAGCTATCCTTAAGCCGCTATTGACGCGGGAACGATTTCACTTCAGCGAATACGCCAACCTCTCAGAGTGCTATCTGCAAACCCTCATGGCACTCAAAAAAGTCGAGCAAGCTCAGACCTGGCTGAAAATGTGGCAGCGGGTGACCCCCGACCATCCCAGAATTGAGTTTTGGCAATCGATGCTGACTTAATGCGAGTCCATGGCTGAACGCAAACGTTTTATCAACACCACGCTAGAACATTTGCTCTGATAGAACACTTGTCCTATATTGTCTTTAGCGAGCAATATAGGACATTGCCATGCCGTCTGCGTCCCTCTCCGTTAATCCCTCTGCCCATTCCTTGGTCTTTGATTGGAATTTTTATTCCACCGAAAGTTCCGTTATCTTCAGGTTAGCTCCCACGCAGGAGCATCCCTATTGGGTCGAAGCCCACGGTCACTTTGGCCGTTTTGGCGCGGTTCCCATCAGTATCATGATCACATCCCACACGGTTGGGTTGGGGGATGGCGTCGGATTCCTAGAATCTGTGCTTACTGATTTGTTTTGGAAGCGGTTGCCTGCTTTTTTCCGCCAGCGGGGTCCTGGTGTGGGCGTCGAACTACAGCCCTCGATTTATTACTTTGGTATTCGGCTTCAATGCAATGTCCTCGCCTATGACAATCCCAAGCGACTGGACTTGCCTCACCAGGCGAGGCAGCAGGTTGAGCGTATTTTGCGCAGTATCCCCCCTGAGGAACTTAGTCCCTTGGCTATGGGATTTGAAGAGCCAAGGACAGGGCTTGAGTCTGAATCGGGTTCAGAAATTGTTGAAGAACGAGCCTGTGAGGCAGAAACGTTCATTCCAGATGCGATCACCGGCGAAGCCACCCAGCGCTTGCAGCCACCTGTTGAGCCCAGTCAGCAAACGCTCAACCGCCGCCGAACTGCTGCGAGGGCATCCCACGCTGCTGCAAAACAGCAGCCTGTTCGGACCCAGTCTATTCAGGCTCAGCCTGTTCAAGCCC
Organism: uncultured Pseudanabaenaceae cyanobacterium; assembly: GCA_938017515.1. GTDB lineage: Bacteria > Cyanobacteriota > Cyanobacteriia > PCC-9006 > JAAUQQ01 > JAAUOP01. The sequence continues at coordinate 37,416 of CALIJJ010000064.1, read as the reverse complement.
AGTCTGTTCAAGCTCAGGCCGCTGACCCTATCTCCACTTCCCCGGTGCTGACCTCGGAACCGTCCCCTTGGGATGAAATGGCTGCACCAGAGTTGCCTCGCCGACCCCAGCCAGTCCTCGCTCAGCGATAACGAACTTGAGCGGTAGGAGAATTCGGCGCTCTCAGGGACTCAGAACCTCACGGGACGTTTTACCTTGGCGCTGCCCAGAACACAGGCCGTTGCCATGAGAAAAGCGATCGCCCCCACCCAAACCGCCGATGTGGGAGCCGGAACCCAGTCCCCTTTCACCATCGTGGAACCAAACACACTCGATGCTACCGCTGCACCACTAAAGTAAATGCCAGTGCCCAATCCCCCCTTGTCCGTTGGCACCATGGAAAGGGCAAAGGGCAAGGTGCCATTGGAGACCAAGCTCAAAGAAGCCCCCAGACAAATGGCGAGCACCGCCGCCAGAAAACCGCTGTGGGTCCAAGACGTAATGCCACAGAAAAATGCCATCAGCACAGTCCCTAGCACGATGGAAAGTCGGCTGCCGAGCTGCCGAGCCCAGGTGCCTGCGGGCAAAGCGGTTAATGCCAAGGCAACAAAAATACAGCCCAAAATCAGTTTTGGGTTACTCCCGGGCACCTGGGCCTTGAGAATTTTGGGGAAATTGGTCATCAGCGTCCGAAAGCCAAACGTGATCCCAGCTCCCGTACCAAAGATAAAAATGAGGCGGGGAAACAGCGCCATGATCGCACCCAAGCCTTTCTTGCGGGAGCGCAGATATTCCCCCTCGATATTGCCCGGCACGGATTCATCGGGCTTGGCCCACCACAGTACTACTGCCGCCAATAGCAACACGGCTGAACCCAGCGAAAATGCCACCATGGGTCCTAGGGATGTAATCCAGCCGCCTGCGAGCGGACCCATGGCACCCGCCACACCGCCGACCAAGGTCAAGAGCGATGCCGCTTGAGGCATTTGGGAGCCAATGGCATAGCGACCCAACAGCGATAGGGCTGGCGATCGAAAGACGGCCATGCTCACCGCCCACAGCGCCAACAGAATCGGTAGCAGCGTCTGCATCAGGGCATTTTCCTTTCCAGCAATGGCCACACTGGGAATGACCAAAAAGAACACCGCCGTCAGCACGACTCCGAGTGCCACAAAGGGAAAACGGGTACCAATCCAGGACTGCATGCGATCGGACAGACTGCCCATGAGGGGTTCCATCACGGCTGCCAAAATATTTTCGATAATCAGCAGCGTCGTTGCGAACTCCTTGGACAGTCCTGCTTGAGTGAGGAGCGTAACCAGGTAGAGGTTGTAGAGCACCCAGGCTAGTGCGATCGCACCTTGCACGCCTGCAAGGGCACCGACCTGCATCCACAAAACCCGGGAAAAAGAACCCATTAATTCATTCAGCTAAACCACAGGCTTATTGTTACCGTTTAGACTCTCAAAATTCAGTATCTTCAGCCAGAATACCGAATCTCTAGGGCGGCACGGGCCTGCTCGCGATCGTCAAAGTGAATTTTCTCGGTGCCCAGGATTTGATAATCCTCGTGACCTTTGCCGGCGATCAGCACACCATCTCCGGGCTTCGCCTGGGTGACGGCCTGCCGAATGGCCTCGGCGCGATCCGCATTGACCTGGAACTGAATTTCTTCGGGAATCCCCGCGACGACATCGGCCAAGATCTGTTTGGGATCTTCGGTACGGGGGTTATCTGAGGTCACGTAGGCTTGGTCCGAGAGGCGTGCTGCAATATTGCCCATGAGGGGACGCTTGGTGCGATCGCGATCGCCCCCGCAGCCGAACACACAGATCATTTGCCCCGTAATAAAGGGCCGTGCTGCCTTGAGCAAATTTTCCAAGCTGTCCGGCGTGTGGGCATAGTCCACAATCACGCTGACATCCTGATCGTCATTCACCTGCACCCGCTCCATGCGACCCGGCACGCCGGTGAACTGAGGCAAAATGTCCAGCATCGCCTGGAGATCGAGACCCAAATGCAACCCAGCGCCCAAGGCCGCCAGGAAATTCGCCAAGTTAAACTGACCCACCAAAGGTAACTGGAACGCGGCGCTGCCCTTGGGGGTATGAACCGTTCCACTCACGCCCATGGGGCCATAGCTGAGATCGCTGGTCCAGAGATCGGCTCCTGTCTCGACAGTGGTGGCTGTGGCACTGTAGGACCAGGACTGCTCGTTAGGGAGTCGCTCGATGAGCTTCTGGCCATAGACATCGTCCTGATTAATGACTGCTCGGCCGCGCAGATAGTCATCGCTAAACAGCAGTGCCTTGGCCTCAAAGTAATCCTCCATCGTGGGGTGATAGTCCAGATGGTCTTGGGTCAAATTCGTGAACACGGATACTTCCATGGGGCAACCCAGCACCCGGCGCTGTTCTAGGGCATGGGAACTGACTTCCATGATCCCCGCCTTACAGCCCGCCTCCACAGCGCCCGCAAACAATGCCTGTAAATCCGCTGCAAAGGGTGTTGTGTTGGCCGCCACTTTCTCGTAGCCCGGCCAGCGCGCGTAGAGCGTACCGACCAGGGCTGTGGGCATCTCCAGGGCATTTAACCAAAACTCCACCAAGTGGGTGGTGGTGGTTTTGCCGTTGGTCCCGGTGATCCCCACCAGCTTGAGCTTGTCCGTGGGATGGTCATGGAAGGCCGCGGCGATCGCCGCACAGGTCGCTACCATATCGTCCGCAGCAATCAAGCAGGGCGCACCGTCATCCGCCGTCGGTGGCCGTTTTGCTAAAGCGCCTGGAGAAACCACCGCCGCGATCGCGCCACCGCCCAAAGCGCTGGGCCAAAACTCGCCGCCATCCACCCGAGTACCGGGCATTCCAATGAAGAGATCGCCCGTAGCCACACCGTGGGAATTGGTACAGAGTCCTTTGACCTCCTGATCCAAGGCGGGATGGTCCGGCAAGGTGAGGGAGGGGATTTGGGAGAGAAGCGATCGCAGGTTCATGGTCAGGGCCTCACCGTGAGATGAATTCAGAGTGGATCTTAAGTGCTAATGGAGTGCTAAGGGCAGCACTAACGAACGGTCGATGCGTTTGCGAGTTCGGCTTTGTGAGTTATTTTGGCGAATTCTGCTGCTGTGTCTGTAGCATTCGCTCCAGTTGGGCAACCGATCCCCGGGGCGAGAGGCGAGGCAAACGCCGTTGTCCAGCCTCCGTCACCCAGTACAGCACTGGAATTTCGTATTGATAGGCCGCAAACCAATTTTCCTGGGTGGTAATGTCTCTGACTTCGACGGTCAGAGCAAACGCAGTCACCTGATCCAGCTTTTGCTGTAATCCCTCGCAGAGGTGGCATCCCGGCTTGCTATACAAAATTAGATTCATCGGCATGACATTCATCGACACATCCATCGATCTCGGATTCTCAGTATCGCGTTCTTAGGGCATGGACTGGATCGAGCCCTGAGAACGCGCCTAATTCTCCCAGTCCCAGAGAAGCCTTTGCAAGAAGCCTTTGCAAGAAGCCTTTTCAAGAAGCCTTTTCAAGAAGCCTCAATATCGATCTAGTGTTCTGATCGCTATTCTGGGCACCTTAACAACAAGAGTCAGGACCCTGAATGGATACGCGCGCTGCATCGCCGCACCCGGATTCTTAAGACTCAACCCAGATGGCTGTTTTAATCATCGACGACAGCAAACTGATGCGCTACCAGGTGCGTCGGATGCTGCCCGAGCAACTCGAAATTATTGAAGCCGCTGATGGTGAGGAAGGATTCACCAAAATCCTTGAGATCAAACCGAAACTCATCATCCTCGACTGCTTCATGCCCAAGATGAATGGCTGGCAAGTCGTCAATCGCATGCTGGCCTACCCGGAACTCAGCCCCATCCCTGTGGTGCTGATGACCGGTCGCAAAGACGAGATTGAGGACAATGCTCCTAATCTCTTCGACTATTTTGTCTACGACTATTTCGAGCTGATGAGCAAACCCTTCGATCGCGAAGCGCTTATCGAAGCCATCAAGCAAGCTGTGATTAAGGCTAAAAAACGAACCCTGGAAGCTCCGGTGAGTTCTGTTTCACCGGCAGATGTGACTAGGGCCAAAGCTGCTTCTGACAGTTCTGCAATCCCTGCGGCAACGGCAGTTGCCACCGCCCAGGCTTCACCTCAGCGGGCTCTCAGCCATGCGGCAAGCCATATTCGGGAGACAATCCCGGAAAAAGCCACACTCTTCCCCTCTGGTCTGAACCAAGTCTCCTTTTCTCCTGTGGGGCTTCTCGCCCAACCGCATTCCCATCAGCCCGCTGTTATCCAGCCGTCCGGCTTGCCTGAGCAATCTGTCTCTTCCGAGCAATCCGTCTCTTCCGAGCCGTCTGCTTCTCCCAAGCAGTCCGTTTCTCCCGAGCAGCCGATTTCTCCCGAACGCTCCAGTGCTCTCAACCAGCTCCAAACGCTGCAAAACGAAGTGGAAACGCTACGCCAGCAGAACGCATCTTTTCATCGAGAGATTCAAGTGCTCAAGGAGCAAGTCACACAAATCATGCAGGCAACCTAAGGAAATCCGTATTGAGATGGAAACAAACTGGGACGAAACGAACGCAACGCCAGAATCTTCGAGATTTCTTTCGGACATGATCAACTCCGACGATCTGGGAACACTAGGCCAAGCGCAACAGAAATCAACCATGGCTGCTCAAAAAGTTTTGATCGTCGACGACAGCAAACTCATGCGCCTTCAGGTGAAGGAGATGCTGCCCGGGAACATGAGCGTGATTGAGGCCATTGATGGTGCAGATGGCCTTGAGAAAGTCTGCCAGGAGCATCCTCAGCTACTCATCATGGACTGCTTTATGCCCAAGATGAATGGCTGGCAGGTCGTCAACAAGATGCTCTCCTACCCCGAGCTTCAGAAGATTCCCGTGGTGCTGATGTCGGGTCGTGAAGATGACCTGCGAGAGAATGCGCCTGAGCTGTTCGACTATTTTGAGTTTCTCAGCAAACCCTTTGACAAGACGCTCTTGATCCAGGCGATCAAGAAGTCGATGGTCAAGGCTAAACAGCGCAAGGAATCGACCAAGCCTTCCCCTGCGGCTCCCCCTGCGCCCAAAAGCGTTGAGACCGCCGCCATGGCAGCCACCGTTGCCCTGGATGCAACAACCATGCTGCAAAAGCTTCAGAACGAGGTTGAAGACCTACGCCAGCACAATGCGGATATGCGGGCTGAAATGAAGCAAATGAAGCAGCAGATGGCTCAGATCACCAAGGTGCTGAAGCAGTCACTCACCCGAGTCTAAAGGTGGCTGTTCTCGGTTTAACGACAAGCCCAAAAGTTCTTTCCTGACGGCGTCCTTCCTTTGATACAATTCTTGGTTGGAAGGATACGTCAAAGAGGATAGTCCATGTCTCGATATAGAGGTCCCAGACTGAAGATCACTCGCCGTTTGGGCGATCTTCCTGGGTTGACCCGTAAGTCTGCCCGTCGGTCCTATCCGCCTGGACAGCATGGTCAGGCTCGTCGTAAGCGCTCCGAGTACGCTGTGCGTCTCGAAGAGAAGCAAAAGCTTCGCTACAACTACGGCATCACCGAGCGTCAGCTAATTCGCTACGTTAAAAAGGCACGTCGCGTCCAAGGTTCTACTGGGCAAGTGTTGCTGCAACTGCTGGAAATGCGGTTGGACAATACAATTTTCCGCCTGGGCCTAGCTCCAACGATTCCGGCTGCTCGTCAGCTAGTGAACCACGGACACGTCACGATTAATGGCAAGGTTCTAGATATTCCCAGTTACCAGTGTCGCCCTGGCGATACGATTGGCATTCGCGATCGCGATGCCTCTCGCAAGCTGGCAACGGCAAACCTGGAGTACCCCGGCCTGTCCAACGTTCCGACTCACCTAGACTTTGATAAAGCAAAGTTAACGGCGAAGGTCACTGGAACGGTTGAGCGGGAGTGGGTCGCACTCAACATCAACGAGCTACTCGTGGTCGAGTATTACTCCAGAAAAGTCTAAAACCAAAGTATCCTTCACCGAGCATCCCAAAAGGACTCGGTTACCGTCTACTTTTGAAGCCTCTGCCTTATCCTCTGGCGGGGGCTTTTATTATGCTGGAACGATAGTGTTGGCCGTCTTCTCGAGTGCTTGAAGTCTTTCCGAGTGCTTGAAGTCTTTTGGATCCGGGAAAAGGGCTATCCACCGATTTGTGACATGGTTCGGCCATAGAGACCGCTGCTCGTGCCGGATTCCCGTCCTTTGTAGTTAATCTCTGGCTTAAGCTGCAACAGCTCGCTGACCCGCTCGCGCAACACAGAGGTGGGGACGCCTGCGCGCAATGCCGTCTTCAGATCGAGTTGCCCCGTTTCATTGAGCAAGCAAGGTCGCAGCCAGCCATCCGCCGATAGCCGCATGCGGTTGCAGCGATCGCAAAAGCATTCTGACATCTGACTAATGAACCCCAGCGTTCCCTGGGCGCCGGGAATTTGAAAGACGTCCGCCGGACCATTGCCCAAGACCTCACTCTCGTTGAGACCCCAGCGATCGCGGATTTTTTGACGAATCTCCTCCGACGGTACCCAGCCGCGATCGCCAAATAGCTCTCCATTGCCAATGGGCATAAATTCAATAAACCGCACATGCCAACGACGCTCCAGCGTTAGGGCTGCCAAATCCAGCACTTCATGGTCATTCACGCCAGGAATCACCACCACATTCAGCTTCAGCGGATCAAAGCCAACGCGGTGGGCTGCTTTAATCCCCTCCCAGACCTGTGTCCAACGCGTTTGGGCATTGCCGTCTCCGACAATTTGGCCAAAGGTTTTTGCGTCGAGGGAATCCAAACTAATATTGACCCGATTTAAGCCTGCATCAAATAGATCTTGGGCCAAGTTCGACAACAAAAACGCATTGGTACTCAGAGAGAGATCTTGGGTTTGTGGCAACTGACGAATCCGCGCCACCACATCAACTACGCCAGGCCGTAGGAGTGGTTCACCTCCGGTCAAGCGGAACCGCGTAAACCCATTGGGAATAAAAACATGTTTTAGTAGGTGCAGCAACTCATCATTGGTGAGCAAGTCTTGCTGTAGGACATAGTCTAGTTTTGCCCCCTCTGGCATGCAGTATAGGCACTGAAAATTGCACCGATCAACGAGGCTGATGCGCAAATAGTCGATGATGGGGCTCGCAACATCACCTGGAGAGTTATTGACAATTTCTTTCATGGAGGGTTTCCCTAGGCAAAAGGTCTACAGCATCGGCCATTGCATGGGGCCAAAGGGACTACTGCGGAAACCGGGGTAACTCCAGGATATCCTTCTCTGCTTTTAGCGGGGCATCATCTTCAACCTCGCTGGGCTGAGCCGGGAGGGGCTGTGCTGGCTCTGATGTAATCTCTTGTGGTTGGGATGCCAACTCTGTCGCAGTTCCCTCTGTCGCAGTTCCCTCTGCTGGAGTCCCCTCTGTCGGCGTCACTTCAGACTCAACCGTAGAACGGAGGGGGAAAGAAATGACAGAGCCTGCTCCTCGTTCTTTCTCCCCAGCTAGCTGCAGAGGCGGGGGCGTTTTGAGAGAAATCGGAGGAGAAGCTTGAGAGGAGGAGAACGCTTCCAGGAGAGGGAAGGATTCAGGCATCGGCTCGGCCAATAGCGCCTGTAGTGAGTCCGGTAAATCGTGGTTCGCTCCCCATTGTTCCATCCAGTCTTTGAGATTCTGGAGTTGATGTTGGTGAGCCAAGCAACGCTGCCGCCATTCTTGGGTTTGGGCCTCCAAGCGACGAATCTGTTCTGCTTGCTGGGCGATGGTTTCTTGGTGAGCCGCTCGCTCCGCTTCCAACACGCGCTGCTGGGACTGTTCCGAACGCCGCTGCAATTCTGATTCCCGTCGCAGTTGAATGATCCCTGCCTGTTGACGGGACCCATTCAGTAACTGTTGTTCGAGAGCTTCCAAGGTTCGATGGGCGGTGGATAGATCCCGCTGGAGTGCTGTAATGACGGTGGTCTGGGATTCGGCTAAACGCCGCTGGGTCGTAAGGGAGTCTTGGCGCTCTTCTAGTTCTGCCGTCAGTGCTTTGAGTTGCGATCGCCGCTCGTTGAGTGTGGCTTGGAGCTGAATCATATGCTCCTGGGCAATTTGGCGCTGTACATTGACACTGATGGCCCAGGTTCGAGAGTCCAGGGATTGGGCTTCAACTTCTGCAATGCGCTCCTCAGCTTTTTCTAGAGCCGCCTGTAAGGTTTCGACCTGTTTTTCTAGGAGAAGGCGATCGACATCCTGGGTCTGGCGTGTCTGCTGACGCTGACTCTGCAACAGCCGCAGCTGCTGAGTCTGCGCTTCTAACAAGGCTTCTAGCTCAGATAAAAGCTCAGCTGAGCCATGTCCTGAACGATGCAGCATCTGATCCTGATTTTGCTGCAAGAACAAAACTTCAGCTTTCAGGGATGCCCAGGTCTCTCGTTGAGCCTGAAGATGCTGAGTAATTAGTGCTTTAAAAGACGCATGAAAAGAAGCCATATCAGGTTCTGTTTGACCCGAATGGCTCACGGTTTCAGACTGCGTTTGAAATAAATCGAGTTCTGCCTTGAGTCGCTCTAAAGAGCGCTCCAGCGCTTCAATTCCGGAAAATTGCACGTGTCGAACAGAGGACATTCCCCTTCATTCCCTCACTCCACGCTACCACGGTAATTCAAGGAGTGAGGACCAGGCTGTATCAAAAGTTTTCGTTCCAAACCCTTCTATGCAGAGGGCCCTCAAGGGGGTTCCCTAGGGCGACCAGCGCGATTCAACACGGAGATGATCCTGCTCACAGCTTTCTTCTAAACGCCGCTGAAGCGCCAGAACCTTGCGCAGAGCTAAGACCATTTCGTTGGCTAATTGCCGTTGCTCAGGATGACCAGAAAAGGCTCGTAATGTTTGCTGCTCCAGGATTTGGAGGGGGACTTCGTAATGGACCGTAGCGGGGACGGGAATTGAATCCACAGTCGTTAAAACCTCAGAACAAACCTTTGTTGGACAGAAAGTGTGGACTGAGACAGCAGGCTCAAAAGAGGCACACCTCAGCCCGTTCACTCTCATCATTAGCCCGAAACAGCACTAAGGAACACACCAATGACTTTGGGAATTCATCCATTATCAGCTCCTAGGGAGCATTAGGGAACTAGCTCGACCAAGGCAGCGCCGGGATCAGGCTGTTTGATCAGGGATTCGCCCACTAGCACAGCCGTGGCTCCCGCTGTGGCCACACGCGTTAGATCGGCGGGCTGGTGCATGCCTGATTCGCTGACCACAACGATGTCCTGGAGGCGATCGCCATAGGTCTCAAGCAGCCCACAGGTGGTATCCAACGTCGTTTCAAACGTGGTCAGGTCGCGGTTATTAATGCCGATCAACCGTACCCCGTCGAGCTGGAGCACCCGTTCTAGCTCTTCTGCAGAATGTACCTCAATCAGCGCATTCATGCCGAGAGCATGGGTGATTTTGAGGAAATACTGCAGATCCTGATCCGAGAGCACCGCTGCAATGAGCAAAACAGCGTCAGCCCCATAGGCCCGGGCCAGATAAATCTGGTAGGGATAGAGGACAAAATCTTTGCACAGGAGGGGCAGATTGACGGCCTGACGGACGAGCCCGAGATTCTCAAAACTACCTTGGAAAAACTTGCGATCGGTCAAAACCGAAAGACAGGTAGCCCCATTGGCTTCGTAGGCGCGGGCGATCGCCTCGGGATCAAAATCCTCCCGAAAGACGCCCTTGCTAGGCGAGGCCTTTTTCACCTCGGCAATGACGCCGGGAGTGGTGGGAGCTTGCTTCAACCGCGCCACAAAATCCAGTGGCTTGGCCGCGGCCATCACGCGTCCCTTCAGCATTGCCAGGGGCGTTTTCTCCCGCATGACTGAGACTTCGTAGTCCTTGAACCAAATAATTTCTTCCAGAATATTATCGGGTTCGGCTTCGGCCATGCAGGTCTTGTAGCTCATGGTGTCCACCCGAATCGCGGGATTGGGAGGACGACGACGCACCCGCATTAGTGCCCCGCTCCTGCGCCAGCAGCACGCTTAAAGGCTTCGTCCAGAACTTCCGACAGGGTTGGGTGGGTGTGGACGGAGAAGGCTAACTCTGTGACGGGCACTTTCTGGCTCATGGCATTGGCAGCTTCCTGGATCAGATCGGCAGCATGGAGACCAAAAATGTGGGCACCCAGAATTTCGCCCGTGTCAGGACGGAAGATGAGTTTTGCAATACCGTCGGTTTCTCCTTCGGCGATCGCTTTGGCATTGCCCTTGAAGTAGGTCCGCACGGACTTAACCTCAAACCCTTCCTCTTTGCCCTTCTCCTTGGCCGCGGGCTCGGTCATCCCCACAAAACTCACCTCGGGATGGGTGAATGCGGCAGCGGGAATCGTGCTGTAGTCCACGGTGCGGGGGCGACCGCAGATGGTTTCCACGACGGCCATGCCCTGGGCAGAGGCGGTGTGAGCCAGCATTAGCTTGCCAGTGGCATCCCCAATGGCGTACAGGTTGGGAATCGTACTGCCATCGGCCTTGGTCACGAGCAGGTGATCATTCACGGGCACAAAGCCGCGCTTACCCAAGTCCACGCCGATGTCTTCCAGGCCCATGTTCTTGGCGACAGGGATACGGCCTGTGGCAATCAAGCAGGCATCGACTTCCAAAACGTCAATCACTTCTTTCGTCTTGGCGTCGGTCAATTCGATCGTGACGGGGGATCCCGGTGTGATCTTGGTTGCGAATACACCCTTATACGTTTCAATGTCCCGGGGATCCAATAGCGTCCGCTTGGCCACCTTGGCGATGTCAGGATCAAAGGTAGGCATCAGGGTGTCCATGGCCTCGATCATGGTGATTTCGCAGCCCAAGGCGGAATAGACATCGGCAAATTCCAAGCCGATGTAGCCGCTGCCGATAATTGCAATCCATTCCGGCAGGCTTTCCAGGTGCACTGCATGGTCACTGGTGAAGACAGTCTTGCCATCAACCTCAGCCCCTGGGGGTACAAAAGGGATGGAGCCGGGGGCTAGGAGAATATCCTTGGCGGTGATGAAGCGTTCGCCATCGTCCGTCTTCACTTTGACCTTTTGGGCCTCTGCCACGCTTCCCCAGCCGTTGATGATGTCTACACCAATCCGCTTGAGACTGCCAACCAAGCCTTCCCGCTGCTTGGTAACCACCATGTTGGCGTGGTCAGCGATCGCCTGGCGATCAAACTGAACATCCCCCACATGGACACCCATGGCTTGTAAGTGCTTGGTGTCGCGCATTTCGCGCACTTTGCCCGAGGCCGCCAACAGTGCTTTGGAGGGAATACAGCCGCGATTAACACAGGTTCCACCCATATCAGCCGCTTCGACGATGGCGGTTTTGAGGCCGCAGCTCACCGCATGCATTGCTGCACCGTGGCCCCCCACGCCCGCGCCAATAATCACCAAATCGTAATCAAACTGACTCACAGATCTCTCCCAGCGGAAATTCCCAGAATATTAATATTTGCCAACGATTATTTTAGACTGCGCTGTCGCTGGGCTTCATAAAGAATAACCGCGAGGGAAATGGCCACATTTAAAGATTCCACCGATTGCCAAAGCGGGATCCGGACGCCCACATCGGCGATCGCAGCCACCTCTGCCGACAAACCCGCCCCCTCATTGCCCAATACAATCAAGCTCGGTCGGGTCCAGTCCACATCCCAATGGGCTTGGGTCGCCGTCGGTAATGTCGCTACCACCTGCACCCCCGCCGCTTTGGCGGCCTGGAGCGGCGTCAGCAACGCCGCACTCACCGTCATCGGCATCTGAAACCATTGCCCCGCAGACGCCCGCAGCACCTTGGGGTGATCAAAGGCAACGCTGTCTTGGGTTAACCAAAGCCCATCGACCTTCGTTGCCGCCGCCGTGCGCAGGATTGTGCCCAAATTGCCGGGGTCTTGGAGGGTTTCTACGGCAACCCCGAGGGAGCAGGGAAGTTGAGGAGAGCGGGACGGGCGGCGCGGTGCGGTGGCGACAATGCCGTCGGGAGTCTGGGTTGTGGCGATCGCCGCCAGTACCTCCTCACTCACCGCGACCCAGCGTTGGGCCTGGGGGGCGATCGCCATCGCCAGCTCAGGATAGCGCTGGGCCCAAGCCAACGTGTAACAGACTACATCTAGCTCATAATGGCTCTGCAGCGCAGCCTCCAGTAGATGAGTCCCTTCCAGTAACAAACGCTCAGACGAACTGCGTCCCTTCGTGTTGTGCAACAAGCGCAGTTGTTTCACCAAAGGATTTCGCTTACTGGTCAAAATCTCAAGTTCAGCTGCCATACGCTCTCCGATGCCACGAGTCTTTTCGATTGATCAGTCTTTTCGATCGATCTATTTGTCCATTAAAAAACTCGGACCATGCAAAAGGATCCGAGCTGCGTAATCCATAGACCTTTGATGAGACAGTCTCTATCCCAACAACCACTAGTTCCAGAGAACATCGAGCTTAGGCAATGCAAACTGGGCGTTGGAGTTTCGTTAAGATGCGGAACCCGGGACTTGAACCCGGAAGTCTGTGAAGACACTAGTACCTGAAACTAGCGCGTCTACCAATTCCGCCAGTTCCGCAATTTTGTTGTGTTGGCGCCGAAGCGACCTCATAATCTTTCAGCAATTGTGATCATTCGTCAACTCAATTGTCGAAAAATTTTGAGAATGGTCCAACCAAGATGATTCTTCAACGCCTGACCCCATGGGTCCTGTCCCGCGTTCTTGTAAATAGGGCCAAAATCTCGTGAATAGGGCCAAAATCTTAAGATTTTTACTGAGGTAGCGCATCAAACTCAAATATTTTTGTACAGAACGTTAAGGTATGCAAACCCCCACGGGGGCTGCCCCGAGTCGTCAGTTTTCAGAGGGATGGGGGAAGGTTGCACCTTGTGCGCATCATTTTAGGTTGTATGATTTCAGCCAAAGATATGTGAAGCGCCCAAGGTTCCCTTGGCTCACTCACTTCCCCACTCATTCATTCAGGAGGACAGGACCATTACTGTAGCTGTTCAGAGGCCTGCTCAGGCTGTTGCAAAGGAAGATCGTTCTGCCCTTGAGATCTTTGGAGGACATTCCCTCCAGGGGCAGGTCACCATCAGCGGTGCGAAAAACTCAGCCTTGGTGATTATGGCTGGAACACTGTTGTGTGCCGATGATTGCCGCATTACTAATGTTCCGAAACTGGCGGACATTAACAATATGGCTGAGATCCTCAAAGCCTTGGGCGTCTCTCTCAAACATGATGGCAACACCTTAGAAATCAATGCCAGCGACATTGGTGGTTCAGAGGCTCCCTATGAGTTGGTGAGTCGTCTGCGGGCGAGTTTCTTTGCGATTGGTCCTCTCCTCTCCCGTCTGGGCGAAGTCAAAATTCCGCTTCCGGGTGGCTGTGCCATTGGTGCCCGTCCCGTCGAACTGCATGTCAAGGGACTCCAGGCCATGGGGGCGAGCGTCCAGATTGAGCATGGCATCGTCAAGGCAGCCGTCATAGGCGGCGGTCGTTTGAAGGGGGCAAAGATCTATTTGGACTGCCCCAGTGTCGGCGCTACGGAAACGCTGATGATGGCAGCCACCCTCGCGGACGGCGAAACCATTATCGAAAATGCGGCCCAGGAACCTGAAGTCGAAGATCTGGCCAACTTCTGTTGCGCCCTAGGGGCAAAAATCGAAGGTGCTGGCACCAACACCATTGTGATCTCGGGGGTGGAAAAACTCCATGGAGGAGAGTGGGATATCATTCCTGACCGCATTGAGGCTGGAACATTCCTCGTTGCTGGCGCCATTACCCGGTCAGAATTAACGCTGAACTCAGTGGTTCCTGATCACCTCACAGCCGTGATTGCTAAGCTCCATTCAGTGGGCTGCAAAGTCATCACAGAGAGTGATTCTATCCTACGTATTATCCCCGCAGAGACCTACAAGGCAACGGATATCAAAACCATGCCGTTCCCGGGCTTTCCCACGGACATGCAGGCCCAGTTCATGGCGTTGTTGACCCTGGCCGAAGGGAACAGTGTCATTACCGAAATGATGTTTGAGAATCGTCTGCAGCATGTCGCTGAGCTACAGCGTATGGGTGCGAACATCAAGTCCAAGGGCAATATGGCCATTGTGGGTGGTATGCCCTTCCTGTCCGGTGCCCCCGTGATGGCAACGGATCTGCGGGCCTCTGCTGCATTGGTCCTGGCGGGTCTAGCGGCCCAGGGCAAAACGACGGTGCAACAGCTACGCCACCTTGACCGTGGTTACGAACAGCTGGATGAGAAGCTGCGTCGCTTGGGTGCCAAAATCGAGCGCATTGAGATGTCAGCCTCCTAGCGAGAGAAGTTCATCTGGCGTTGAATGAAAAAGAGGGTGCGCAATGCGCACCCTCTTTTTTGTTTTTTTCGACTGCTAGGTCTCGAACGGCTGACTAGCTTTTCACCACGGCGATCGCCCGATCCTTCGATGTCGCCAAGTAATTCCCGTCAGCGTACTGATCCAGATGATGGAAAATCGCAAAGGGCTTCATCGTGCGGCAGCTGAAAAACTCGACTGCTGCTGTTCCATCCTGATTCACCTTCACCTTTGGAGCAAAGTCCGGGGGGGGCGTATTTTTCCAGCGCCACTGTACTTGAGTGGGCAGTGACGCAATCAATTGATGCTGGCTCCACTGCTGATCTTTCCCCGTGGCACCAAACTCCTGCATCTCTCGCCGCAGGACCGAGGCAACCACATAGGACATGGAAGAGCGATCGCCCTCTAGGGCCAACATCGTGTTATTCAACGACCCCTCAGGAAAGGGGGGATAGTGCCATTCCGTCCCCTCCGGCAGGGCAGACTCCAAAAACTCTGTGGTGTTGCGCTCTTCCGGTAACGCACAAATATGGCCGACACCACCAGTGGGCGTTCGTACCAAGTAGGGCACGAGCCGAAACCCTGACTTCACCCTCAGTCCCTTGAGCTGTCGCAATGCATCACCGGGATTGATCGAACTGACAAACCAGCGTCCCTCTACATTCGGGTCTAGCTCGCTGCCTTCACTGTGGCCCGGAACGCGAAAAATGTTCCCGAGATCATCCAGGGTCTTTGGCACCGCCATCACACTAGCCGGAACCTTTTCCAGCTCCGCACAGGGCGAAGATTCCAGCTGCGGCAGCGTAAAAGTCTTACGAATGTGCTGCCGAATTTGGCGGAGAGAGTTCAGGGGGATTTTTTGCGTTGCCATCTTGCTCAGGTCTTCCGGAGGATGCTTCCTCTAGTATGGGCAGTCTCGCGAGGATAAATACCATTTCCTAAAAATAATTCAGAAACCTGCTGCTCTAAACATTCCAAACCTTTCTGTCGTGGGCCTGTTACAGGAGTCCAGGCGATAACAAGCGCAGGCCACCACACCCCAGCAACCCTCACGACCGACAAAAAACGGGGTGCTGTTCCGAAGAACAACACCCCGCTCAATGGGCGGCTATGAATTTAGCCTTTAGGCGCAAGCCTCAGATCCATAGGGGATCTAGAACTTGGTCTTACCTGTGCCCCACTGGCTGCCCATAACGCGAGGCTGAAGCAAGACGTGGCCTGCAATATCAAACAAATCGTCGTCACTCAGGTTACGCATCTTCGGATAGATATCCGTGCTCTTCATACTGGGGTGACGTTCAGCAATCTCTTCTTCCCCGTCATAGGTTGTGGGGTTGTAGAGGTAATCCACCAGCGACTCAACCGTATCCCGAGGGGGAGTTGCCAGAGCCAGTGCTTCTGAGTCCAGACCCACGTTCGGGTCTGTTTTGGTCATGCCCTTGAGGTGGCACTGACCACAGGTCGCAGAGAAAAGGCGGCTGCCCTTAATCACCTGCTTCTGTGTCAAGGTCACCGTTTCGCCCTTGTCATTCAATGGCAAGGTGCGGGTCTCAGCATCCAGTTCTGCTGCTGACGCCGTCCCGACCGAAATTTGAAAAACGAATAAAAACGCAGCAAGCGTCAGCAAGAAAGCTTTCTTAAGTAAAGACCCACTAACAGTCATGAGATTAAATTGGCTCCCGACAATGGCTCAAATTTTATGTACGAATATGCTCTCATATACAGAATCAATCTGTACGGCGAGCCGCTTTAAGGACGGATTGAGGGGCCTCAGGTCAGCACCCAAATCT
This sequence comes from uncultured Pseudanabaenaceae cyanobacterium, assembly GCA_938017515.1. Lineage (GTDB taxonomy): Bacteria > Cyanobacteriota > Cyanobacteriia > PCC-9006 > JAAUQQ01 > JAAUOP01. The sequence goes on along the minus strand of CALIJJ010000064.1, from coordinate 21,308 downwards.
AAACCCAAACCTAGACGGAGAGAGAGATACATCCTCTAAATCCAGCCATTGGGCGAACCCGCTTTGCTTTATGTTTTGTAACATTGACTGGGATCGTTGCTGTAATGACTTTTGCAGATCCAGTTGCTCTCCCATCTATAGATACGTTAAATTTAGTAAACATTCTTCTAATAAACCCCTTTTGACCCTCCAGTCAGTTGCGCTTTGGTCCTATCAGCCCGGCTTGAGCAGGCCAATCCTCAACTGTCCAGGGAAACTTGGAGAGCCCTTAGAACGCTTGTTGCATCGCTTGCGCTTTAATTCCCGAACTTTGAGGTCACGCAACCCATGAAAATTTCTTGGAAAGTCATTGCCCTCTGGGCGGTGCCGCTCCTGCTCATCGGATTCTTTCTCTGGCAGGGGACGGCAATGCCGACCAACCCGAATGCGGGAGGACAGAACACGGCGAGCACTCGCATGACCTATGGTCGTTTTCTGGAGTATCTCGACTCTGGTCGCGTCACCACGGTTGACCTTTACGAAGGGGGTCGTACCGCCATCGTTGAAGCGGTCGATCCAGACCTCGACAACCGTCCCCAGCGTCTGCGCGTCGATCTGCCTGGCAATACGCCTGAGCTGATTGGTCGCCTACAAAAGGAAGACGTCAACTTTGACGTGCATCCCGCTCGTAATGATGGGGCTGTCTGGGGGCTGCTCAGCAACCTGATTTTCCCAATCCTGCTGATTACGGGCCTTTTCTTTCTCTTCCGTCGCTCCGGCAATGTCCCTGGGGGCCCTGGCCAGGCGATGAACTTTGGTAAGTCAAAGGCCAAGTTCCAGATGGAAGCCAAGACGGGCGTCATGTTTGATGACGTTGCTGGCATTGAAGAAGCTAAGGAAGAACTGCAAGAGGTCGTAACGTTCCTGAAGAAGCCTGAGCGCTTCACAGCGGTGGGTGCCAAGATTCCTAAGGGGGTTCTGTTGGTCGGCCCTCCCGGAACTGGTAAGACCTTGCTGGCCAAGGCGATCGCCGGTGAAGCGGGAACGCCCTTCTTCAGCATCTCTGGTTCCGAGTTTGTGGAAATGTTTGTGGGTGTGGGTGCATCCCGCGTCCGTGACCTCTTCAAGAAGGCCAAGGAAAATGCACCCTGCATCATCTTCATTGACGAGATTGACGCGGTGGGTCGCCAGCGTGGCGCAGGTATCGGCGGCGGTAACGATGAGCGTGAGCAAACCCTCAACCAGCTCCTGACGGAGATGGATGGTTTTGAAGGGAACACCGGTATCATCATCATCGCGGCCACAAACCGCCCTGACGTCCTGGACTCTGCGCTGCTGCGTCCGGGTCGCTTTGACCGTCAGGTCACCGTTGATGCGCCGGATATCAAGGGCCGCGTCGAGATCTTGGAAGTTCACGCTCGCAACAAAAAGCTGGCGGATGACATTTCATTGAAGGTGATTGCGCGCCGGACCCCTGGATTCAGCGGTGCCGACCTGGCTAACCTGCTGAACGAAGCTGCGATTCTGACGGCCCGTCGCCGCAAAGAAGCGACGACGATGCTGGAGATTGACGATGCCGTCGATCGCGTCATCGCAGGTATGGAAGGAACTCCCCTGACCGACGGCAAGAGTAAGCGCTTGATTGCTTACCACGAAGTCGGCCACGCCATGATTGGCACGCTCGTCAGAGATCACGACCCGGTTCAGAAAGTGACGCTGATTCCTCGCGGTCAGGCCCAGGGCTTGACCTGGTTTGCACCGAGTGAAGATCAGAGCTTGGTTTCTCGTTCCCAGCTGAAGGCTCGTATCATGGGCGCCCTGGGTGGCCGTGCTGCGGAAGCGATCATCTTTGGCGAAGACGAAGTAACCACGGGTGCTGGCAACGACCTCCAGCAGGTCACAGGCATGGCCCGTCAGATGGTGACGCGCTTTGGCATGTCCGAGAAAATTGGTCTGATTTCTCTCGAAGGCCAGAGCCAAGAGGTCTTCATTGGCGGCGGTTTGATGAACCGTGCCGAGTATTCCAATGAGATTGCGACCAAGGTTGATCAGGAAGTGAAGGCGATCGCCCAAGCCTGCTACGAAGAAACCCTCAAAATCATTCGTGACAACCGTGTCGTGATTGACCGTCTGGTGGACATTCTCATCGAGAAAGAAACCATGGACGGTGAGGAGTTCCGCCAAATCGTGGCGGAATATACCGAAGTTCCTGAGAAAGAGCGATTCGTTCCCGCAGTCTAGACTTCATCCCTTAGACCGGTAGAGCCCCCAGTGGTTCATCCCTTAAATCGCTTTGGAGGACCTTCGGGTCCTCCTTTTTTGATCAAGAAATTGCGCTCGGCTTAGCATGAGACGAATCAATATCTGTCCTACTGCGTCTTAAGGACCAAGAAGGGCTGACTACGCTTAAACTAAAGTTCGCGTTTGAGCCTTTCGAGCCCGTTTCCATCCAGCTATCCATATACCATCAGGAGCAAAGGTTGCCATGAGTCCCGCTGTGCTGATCGATCGAGCCAAGCTATCCCCTCAAGAGCAGGCAAATTTAGCTGCAGCGGTGGATTATGAGTCGGTGCAAACGATCCCCGAGATCTGGGCGATCGCCTCTCAATGCTTTGGCGACACCTTGGCCGTTCATGATCCCCATGGCAAACCCTCCCTGCAGTTCACCTACATTGAACTCTGCAAACATATCCAGCAATTTGCAGCCGGACTCCAATCCCTCGGCTTGAATCCGGAGGAGCATGTGGCACTGATCTCCGATAACAGCCCCCGCTGGCTGATTGCGGATCAGGGCATCATGACGGCGGGCGGCATTGATGTGGTGCGAGGCAGCCAGAGCGAGCGTGACGAGCTGCTTTACATCCTTGACCACAGCGACAGCGTTGCCCTCATTGTTCAGGACAATGCCACCCTCAAAAAGCTCTTACCCGAGCTGCAGTCGCTTAACCCGCGCTTTGTCATCCTGCTCTCCAATGAGCCGCCCGGCGGGCTCGAAACCCTGCCCCAGGGGCTCAACGTGCTCAACTTCAACCAGGTCATGGAGCAGGGCAGCACCCACGAACTTCAGGTTGTCCAGCGCCAGCGCAGTGACCTGGCCACGCTGATGTACACCTCCGGCACCTCAGGCAAACCCAAGGGGGTCATGCTCAGTCATGGCAATTTGCTCTCGCAAATCATGGGCGCAGTGTCTGTGGTGCGGTTGAAGAAGGGCGAAAAGGTGATGAGCATCCTGCCTATCTGGCACTGCTATGAACGGACATTCGAGTACTTCATCTTTTCCCAGGGCTGCACCCAGATTTACACCAACATTCGCCAGGTCAAAAAGGACTTGAAGCATTTTGCGCCCCAGTACATGGTGGGTGTTCCTCGCCTCTGGGAGTCTATTTACGAAGGCATTCAAAAGCAGTTCCGTGACCAGCCCGAGAAGAAGCAAAAGCTGGTCAACTTCTTTTTAACCAAAAGTGAGGCTTACATTCGGGCACAGCGAACGCTGTCGGGGTTGGATCTGGAAAATTTGAGCCCGAGTGGCGCAGAAAAATTCCAAGCCGCTGTCTCGTTGCCATTCCTGTGGGTGTTGCATCAGGTGGGCGATCGCCTCGTCTACAAAAAAATTCGTGATGGCCTGGGGGGCGGCATCGAGTTTGTCGTCAGCGGCGGTGGCTCCATTGCAGAACACCTGGAAGATTTCTTTGAAATTGTCGGTGTTGATATTTTGGGAGGCTATGGCCTCACCGAAACAGCTCCCATCACCAACGTTCGTCGCCCCTGGCGAAACCTTCGTGGTGCTGACGGACAACCGATTGGGCAAACAGAAGTTGCCATTGTCAATCCCGAGACCCGTGAGCCACTCTCTGTGGGGGACCAGGGCCTTGTTCTGATTCGTGGCTCCCAGGTGATGCAGGGCTATTACAAAAACCCTGAGGCAACCCAAAAAGCCATTGATCCCGCAGGATGGTTTGACACGGGGGATCTCGGTCAAATCACGGATCAACGAGATCTCATTATCACGGGTCGAGCCAAGGACACGATTGTCCTCACCAACGGTGAAAATATCGAGCCCCAACCGCTGGAAGATGCTTGCATTCGCAGTGCTTACGTGGACCAAATCATGATTGTGGGTCAAGACCAAAAGGCTTTGGGTGCCCTCATCGTTCCGAATCTGGAAGCCTTGCAAAATTGGGCCACTAACGAAAAATTGCCATTTTCCTTTGCTGATAGGGAAGACTTGGACCAGAAAGAAGTTCAGAACCTCTTTCGTCAAGAGCTCAATCGTGAGGTAAAAAATCGTCCTGGCTTCCGTCCAGACGATCGTATTTCTACCTTCCGGCTCTTGGACGAACCGTTCTCAGCCGAGAACGGTATGTTGACCCAAACCCTCAAGGTTCGGCGTCCCCTTGTCAGAGAACGCTACCGAGCTATCATTGACGAGATGTTCATCTAGATACACCCCCTTCTTGGTAGAAAAACCTATGGACGAGGCAAACAACAAGCTTCTGCTGAAGCGCACCATCAACATCAAAGCTGTGGTGACGCCCCGCTGGAAAGAAGAAGCCCAGCAGCAGCTTCAGGATCAGATCAACCAAGTTGACGGCCAACTCCAGCAGATGGATATGCAGGCCCAACAGATGATCGCCGAGATCCAAAAGCAGAGCCCCGACCCCCAGGGGGCGCAGGTGAAGCAACAGATCGAGAATATTCAGGGTCAGCTGACCCAGCGCAAGAGCGAAATGCTCGATCAAAAAAACAAGACGCTGCAACAGCTTCAGCAGGTTCAAATGCTGGAGATGGATCAGGAAGTCAACCAAGGTCAGGTGGATAGTTTCTTCAACCTGGCGAAAGGCGACAACCTGATCAAGAAAATGCAGGTTGAGGTTTTGATTCGCGACGGCATCGTCGAGGACATTCGCGGCGAGCTTTAAGCTTCCCGGCGTCACGCCAAATCTTTCGTAGGGACACAGCATGCTGTGTCCCTACGTTTTTGGGTTGCACCTGATATTTTTTGGCTGCGTGATTTTGTTAATGTTTTGATTTATCCCGCGTAAAGCCCCGTCGAGGACTCCCAAATGCAGGCCTTCGCGGGATACAATCTCAGTTGGATTTTTACAAAAAGAAAGATTCGGACCAGCTCCCCATGATTCATGAAGTGTTTATGCCCGCTCTCAGCTCAACGATGACCGAGGGCAAGATTGTTGACTGGGTCAAAGCGCCTGGTGACAAGGTGGAAAAAGGGGAGACTGTGGTAATTGTCGAGTCTGACAAGGCCGACATGGACGTCGAATCTTTCTACGAAGGTTATTTGGCCACCATCGTGGTGCAGGCGGGTGATACCGCGCCGGTGGGTAATGCGATCGCCCTCATTGCCGAAACCGAAGCTGAAATTGAAACCGCTAAACAGCAGGCGGCCAGTGCCGCTGCTCCCGCAGCAGCCCCTTCAGCCGCGCCTGCAGCCGCCCCTGAACCGGCGCCCGTCGCTGCCGCTGCTGCTCCGGTCGCTGCCCGCAATGGCCGCACCATTGCTTCCCCTCGCGCTAAGAAGTTGGCTAAAGCCGCAGGTCTGGACCTATCTACCCTCACCGGTAGTGGTCCCAACGGACGTATCACAGCAGCCGACGTCGAAGCTGCAACCGGTGTGGTTAGCAATGGAGCTGCTCCAGTCGCTCCAGTGGCAGCTGCGCCCGCTGCGGCTCGCGCAGCCTCTGCTCCTGCAACGCCCCCACCGGCTCCGGCAGCCCCCGGCCAGCTCATCCCCTTCAATTCGCTTCAGCAAGCCGTCGTCCGCAATATGGATGCCAGCCTCCAGGTACCGGTCTTCCGGGTCGCTTACACGATCACGACCGATGCCTTGGATGCGCTGTACAAGCAAGTCAAGCCGAAGGGCGTTACGATGACAGCCCTATTGGCGAAGGCCGTCGGTGTCACCCTGGCCAAGCACCCCATCGTCAATGCCAGTTTCAATGCCTCTGGGATTCAGCACAGCTCTGCAGTGAACATTGCCGTGGCCGTCGCCATGGGTGATGGTGGCTTGATTACACCGGTCCTGGCCAACGCCGACCAGACTGATTTGTACAGCCTCTCCCGCAACTGGAAAGACCTTGTGGCTCGGGCCCGCACCAAGCAGCTCAAGCCCGACGAATACAGCACCGGAACATTCACCCTGTCCAACCTGGGCATGTTTGGTGTTGATACCTTTGATGCCATTCTGCCTCCCGGTCAGGGTTCCATCTTGGCTATCGGTGGTGCTAAGCCCACAGTTGTTGCAACACCAGATGGCATGATGGGCGTCAAGAAACAGATGACGGTCAATATTACCTGTGACCACCGCATCATCTACGGTGCTGATGCTGCTGCCTTCCTCAAGGATTTGGCGGACTTGCTTGAGAACAATACTCAGTCATTGACTCTCTAAGCTTGCTGACCCTCTAGATTTGTTGGCCCTCTAAGCTTGCTGGCCCTTTCATTTCAGTAAGTGCTTACCTCAGACACCGGGCGTCTCACCCAAGATTTTGGTCCTTGACTGAAAATCTGGTGAGACGCCCGGTGTGTTTTACGTGGGTCTCAGCAGCCTCATATTCAGTGCTTACTCCACAATTCGTAAATCTAAATGGCCAAAACAGCTAGTTTTTCCTTTTGCGTGGGAAATTTCTAGAATAGAGATACGTAATGGCAAAGGTTTGCATGCTCCAATTCCTCAAAACCATCCTAGCCACCCTCATTGGGTTGATTCTCTTCACAGCCTTCGGAGCAATTGGTATTACTGTACTCATTGTGGGGGCGACTCAGCCAGAGCCCGTGGCCCCTAAGGTCCGCAAGAAAAGTGTTTTGGTCTATGACCTCTCCCTGGGGATTCAGGACAATACTCCTGGAACAAGCAGTCGCCTCAGCGATCCCTTTTCTGCTGGAGACAATAGCGCCAGTTTGCGCGCTGTTGTGAAGACGATCCAAGCTGCCGCCGAAGATGAAAAAATTGTGGCGCTTTATCTCCAGGGTGGTGATCCGTCGGCAGGCGGTTACGCAACACTGAAGGAAGTGCGCGATGCGCTCAAAACGTTCCGCAAATCTGGAAAACCGATCTATGCCTATGACTCGGATTGGAGTGAGCCCGAGTACTATCTCGCTTCGGTGGCTGATACCATTGCGCTGGATCCCATTGGTAGCCTTACGTTGGATGGCTTTAGTGCTGAGGTACGCTTCTACGCCGATGCCCTCGAAAAGTATGGTTTAGGGATGCAGGTTGTGCGGGTGGGCCAGTTTAAATCGGCGGTGGAGCCCTACCTCAATAATGGCTTTAGTCCCAGCAATCGCCAGCAAACCGAAACGCTGCTCAATAGCCTTTGGCAAAACTTTCTGGTTACCCTGGGTGACTATCGCGAACTCAATGCTGAGCAACTGCAGGCGATCGCCAACAACCAGGGCATCCTCAACCCCACCGAGGCGCTCAACCAAACGCTAATTGATCAAATCAGTTACCCCGACGAAATTGAAACGGCTCTCAAAGAACTCACCGGCGGCCCAGAGGATGAGCCTTTCCGGCAAAAGTCCCTGCTGGAATATGCCAAAACCGTCGAGGAGCAGACCAAGGGGGACAGCGACAACCAGATTGCCGTGGTCTACCTGGAAGGCAGCATCGTCAACGGCGAAGGTAACTTTGGTGTTGCAGGCAGTGAATCCATCGCCAAACTGCTGCGCAAGGTTCGCAAAGATGAAGACGTCAAAGCCGTGGTTCTGCGGGTCAATAGCCCCGGTGGTAGCGCAACTGCTGCCAGCATCATGGGCCGAGAAGTGACACTCCTCGCAGAAACCAAGCCCTTAGTCGTTTCCATGGGAGACTACGCCGCCTCCGGGGGCTATTGGGTCTCTGCTCCGGCACGCCAGATCTTCGCCTCCCCGGGCACCATTACCGGCTCCATCGGCACCTACGGTTTGTTGCCGAATATTCAAAAAATTGCCAACGACAATGGCATTACCTGGGACGACGTCAAGACAGCCCCCTTTGCCAACAGCAGCACGATCGCCCGTCCCAAAACGCCCCAAGAGCTCGCCCTGAATCAGAAGACCGCTAATGCCATCTATGATCGATTTTTAGAGATTGTTGCTGAGGGGCGATCGCTCCCTCGCGAAGACATCGCCAAAGTCGCCGAAGGCCGCGTCTGGTCCGGCATCAGCGCCAAATCCTTGGGGCTTGTGGATGAGCTGGGAGGTCTCGAAGACGCCATTGATGCAGCGGGTGGCTTTGCAGAACTGGAACCCGGAGATTGGAACGTCAAGGAATATCCTCGCCAACGCAGCTTCGAAGAAGCACTGATTGCCGAGTTTTTCTCTGTCTTGCCCAGCTCTCTCACACAGCCCCTGGCTCAGCAAAACCAGCCCTTGCCTGCGCCCCTCGCAGAGCAATGGAATGGTTTGCAATCGGACCTGCAAGACCTGACATATCTCAACGATCCCAAGGGGGTTTACACGCGTATGCCTTTCAATCTAGAGATTCGATAAACCCTAGAGATTCGATCCATTAGACACTTTTTTCGTAGATGCTGTTTTGAGGAGTTTGAGACTACGCATCTGATGCATTGATCTGCTGGCGTCCATTGCGCACAATGCGCATCATATCCGTCAGCCGCTGCTCCATATCCTCCAACACGCCGTCGGCATAGTCATCGGCACCCTGCTGAATTTGCTCACTCTCCAGCAGCGCATTCTGCCGCATTTCATTTAGCTCTTGCTTGGCCTGCTGACGAATTTGATCCACCTCCGCCAGCACCTGCTCCCGCAGGGCATCACATTCCTGCTGGATCTGTTGGCGCACCTGCTGAGCTTCCTGCTCCGCCTGACGAATAATGCCTAACTCATCGGTTAACTCAACGGCTCGCGTCTCAGCCGTTGCAAGGATCTGACGGCCATAGTTCTCTGCCTCGTGTAGGATTTCATCCCGTCGCCCAATGACTTCCTGGGCAACCTGAAATGCTGCAGGTAGATTGAGACGCACTAAATCAAGCTGATCGAGGAGTTGCTCCTCATCCACCAGCGTTTTGCCGGTTAACGGCAGCCGAGGACTGTCAAGAACCATCTCCTCTAAGGTATTCAATTCCTGCTGAATATCTACTCCATCAAACTGTTCGAGTCCGGAGTTGGCTCCGGAAGGGTCGGTGTCGGATGGTCTGGGAGCTTGGGGGCGCAGCATCGGCTGTATATTTCTTTGGCAACGTGGGTTGGGACAAGGTGATCAACGGGGCCCCCGAAACGGGCGACTTCTTTAACCACACTGCTACTGAGGAAACTATATTCGTTAGACGCAGCTAAGAAAACCGTTTCGACATCTTCTGCCAAGGTTTTATTGGTCAGAGCCATCTGAAGTTCCATCTCGAAATCGGAAAGAACGCGCAGGCCCCGCAGAATAACTTGGGATCCCTTTATGTGAGCAAAGTTGACGGTTAGGCCGTCAAAGCTGGTCACACTCACATTGGGAAGGGGAGATACTGCTGTCCGAATCAGCTCAATCCGTTCATCGACGGTAAAAAGAGGCGACTTATTCGGATTTTGCAGCACTGCAACCGTGACATGCTCAAACAATCGACATCCTCGTTCAATAATGTCGAGATGCCCAAGGGTGACGGGGTCGAAGCTGCCGGGGTAAATCGCACGCACAACGATCGCAAAATGGCTCCTGAGGTTTGGCTGTCGTGATTATAACTGTCCCCCTTGCTCTGGTCATGGACCCATTGAATTTCCCTCGGAATTTCCCTCGGAATTTCCCTCTGATAAGGTGGAAAGTTGTACGCCAGGTGTCACCGTGTTAGACGAACAGGCTAAAAAGACAATTCTGCGCAAGATTCCCCACGGTCTCTATGTTTGTGGCGTCACGGACGGTGAAGACGTCAATGGTTTTACGGCGAGTTGGGTGATGCAGGCATCCTTCAAGCCGCCCCTGGTCGTGAACTGTGTCAATACAGGCTCGACCTCCCATGCCATGGTCAAGTCCAGCGGTGTGTTTGCCCTCAGTGTCTTGGAGGATGGCCAAAAAGAATTGGCGGCTAAGTTTTTCAAGCCTCTGCGGCGTGTGGGAAATAAGTTTGAAGATGTGGAATTCTACACCGCTGAAACGGGCTGTCCCATCATCAAAGATTCCCTGGGCTATGTGGAATGTCGGGTTGTGGGCTCCGTTGAGCATGGTGACCACACCGTGTTTGTGGGGGAAGTCATTGGAGCCGGTGTTCATCGCGAAGGTGACCCACTACGCCTAGAGACCACCGGCTGGAACTATGGCGGTTAATCGAACGCGGTTAATCGAACGCGGTTAATCGGACCGATTGCTCCCATTCTTGACCCCAACGCCTTTCAAGCACCCATTACCCATGCCCCTGATTAAAGTTCAAACGTCGATCGCCTCCCCTCCCAAAGCTGAAGCCGATGCCTTACTCCAAACGCTTTCAGCCAGCTTAGCCAGCCACCTCAGCAAACCCGAAGCCTATGTCATGACCGCACTAGAGCCCAATGTTGCCATGACCTTTGGCGGGACGACGGACCCCACTTGCTACGTGGAAATCAAGAGTGTTGGCACCATGGCCGCCGCCCAAACCAAAGCCATGAGTCAGGATTTTTGCGAGAAAATTTCTGCCTCCCTCGGTGTTCCGGCCAATCGCATCTACATTGAGTTTGCTGATGCTAAGGGCTATCTCTGGGGTTGGAATGGCTCAACATTCTGAACCCGCGCTGCCCGCGACTGAAGCGGGTGCGGATCTCTACGTTGCCATTACCAACCACGGCTTTGGCCATGCCACGCGTATGGCGTCAGTTTTGGCGGAGCTGAAACGGCGTTGCCCAGGGCTGCGCCTGGTCTTGGCAACGGGAGCACCGCGTTGGCTGCTGGAGGCTTACCTGCCTGGTCCGTTTGTCTATCGTCCGTGCAAGCTAGATGTCGGGGTTGTGCAGGCCGATAGTCTAAACATGGATTTGGTGGCGACGAAGGCTCAAATTGAAGCCATTCGCGATCGCCAAACCCAAATCATCACTGAGGAATCCCAATTCATCCAAACGCAGGGCATCCGCCTGGTCTTTGGCGATATCCCCCCCCTCGCGGCCCCCATTGCCAAGGCAGCCGGGGTTCCCTGCTGGATGATGAGTAACTTTGGCTGGAACTTTATCTACCGCGACTGGGGGGCTGAGTTCGCCGATATTTGTCGCTGGATTGACGATTGTTTTAGCCAGTGCGATCGCCTCTTCCGTCTCCCCTTCCACGAACCCATGGAAGCCTTCTCACACATTGAAGATGTCGGTCTAACCGGGGGGACCCCATCCTACAATTCCGATGCACTGAGACAACAGCTAGGCATTACCGCGCCCCAAGACCAAACCGTCCTGCTCACCTTTGGTGGCCTCAGCCTCCAGCAAATTCCCTACGATCGCCTGAGCCAGTTTCCCGACTGGCAATTCATCACGTTTGATCAAAAGGCCCCTGATCGACCGAATTTGCTCATTGCCGACAACGACGCCTACCGCCCGGTGGATTTCATGCCGATCTGCCGCTGCGTAATTTCCAAACCGGGCTACAGCACCTTTGCCGAGGCCTGTCGCCAGGACACGCCGATCATTTCATTGACCCGCCAGGGCTTTGCCGAAGCGCCGATTTTGTTGCGGGAGCTGCCCACCTGGGTTCCCCATCACATCGTGGGACAGGAAGAATTTTTTGAAGGGGATTGGTCCTTTTTAAGGCAACCCTTGCAGCCCGTCATCCCTGCCGAACCGGCGCGATCGCCCGCCGCGAAACAGGGCAATGAAACCATTGCAGGGGCGATCGCCGAGTTCCTAACCAGCCCCTAAGCAAGCTCCTACCGTCTTTATTCTCTATTGCTCACTGCTCAATTTCTCACTGCTCAATTTCTCACCGTCCAATTTCTCACCGTTCAACTTTTCTACGCTCCATTTCTATTCCTAGGCCATGCAACAGTTCCAACGCATTCTCCGCGTCCAAACCCCGGGGCAATCCCTGAGTGACGTCACGCGCCAAGTGGATAAAGTTGTCCGCGACTCCAATATTCAAACGGGTCTCTGCACCGTTTTCCTGCGCCACACCTCAGCCAGCTTAATCATTCAAGAAAATGCTGATCCCGACGTGCTCAAGGATTTGGAACGATACTTTGCCAAGCTCGTTCCAGAAGGGCCTCACTACATCCACGATGCCGAAGGTCCCGATGATATGCCTGCCCACATCCGAACGGCCCTAACCCATACCTCGGAAAATATTCCCATCAGCCAGGGACGCTTGGTTTTGGGGACATGGCAGGGGCTCTATATTTGGGAGCACCGTCAGCGAAGTCATAGCCGTGAACTCGCTATCCATATCATGGGCGATTAGTGTCGGCACAAGGCGTGACCCTAAATCAGTCACGACTGCCTTGATTTTTATTTCAATGCAATTTTTTGTTGAAGTTATATTCATAACTTCCTTGAACGATATTTTTGCACCGCGGTGGACTGAATACGTAGTCCGTTGATGCTGTCGTTTGAGGGCCCTTTTTGAATTGAGATCAACAAAACCTTATTTTCGCAAGCTTTGAAAACTAAACCTTCTTTTGCTCGTAGTATTTGTCACTTATTTTAAGCTGATTCAGAAAATAATTATCCGCCACAAAACGTTTTTAATGTAACGCAATAACATCCGTATTCAAGCTTTTCTTTGACGAGAATGCCTCTGGGAATTGGCAGATCAATTGCTATGATCGAAGCGTTTTCTATGGTTTAAACACTAAACTGCAGGAAATCGTAGGGATTTACCTTACTCCTCTCCAAGGATAATTAACTCCCTTGTCCCTCGTCTAAGATGATCTAGAGACGGTTCTAGATTCCTTAGCCCCCGATTGAGTTTAGGTGCATTATCCAGTGCGATTGGGCTCTACTCCCTTGGGAGAGCGTCACCAATCGTCTGTCATCCACTCCTCACAGCGTAGAGATATTGGCTCTTTGGCCAAAGAACTACGTCCAACTCAGGGTATCAATCGGTTGCTATGGCTACTATTCTTGTCATTGAAAACGAAGATTTTGTGCGCGAAAATATCCTAGAGCTCCTAGAGGCTGAAGGCTTTTCGGGTATAGGTGCTGCGGATGGATTACAAGGTCTTGCACTCTTGCGACGTCACCATCCTGACCTTATTTTGTGTGATGTCCTGATGCCAGACTTCAGTGGTTATGATGTGCTGCAGGCTGTGCGCGCGCAGCCTTCCTCTCGATCTATTCCCTTTGTTTTTCTGTCAGCTAAAGCCTCACGAGAAGATGCTCAGCAGGGTATTGTTTCTGGGGCCGATTACTATTTGCCTAAACCCTTTTCCATTCATGATTTACTTCAAATAATTTATGGATTTGTTGATCGATCCGCCTAGTTCAACTGGTCGAATTCCAATGGATGGTCGAGTTTTCGTTTGAGTGGGCTGTTTGAGTAGGCTTCGCAGGACTGTGTCGAGCGACAGTTAACCAGAGCCATCAATAGGATTCATCCAGGCAGCAAGATTCATCCAGACAGCAAGATTCATCTAGACAGCAAGATTCATCCATGCAGCGCTGTCTCGTCAGTCAGGATTTCCGCTAGAGTATTAGGCGAACCTCTGTTCTAGTGAGTCCGCCTCTCTAACGCCTGTGACTGTGCCTTTGAATCAACCAACCCAGCGAGACGAATCAGCGTTTCGCTGGGTTGATGTGTTAGTGGACTGCCCAGGGGTGCAGGGGCTATTTAGCTATCACGTTCCCGCTGAGTTGACGGTGCAGGTTGGCGATATCTTGACGGTTCCCTTTGGCTCCCAGCAGTTGGGGGCGATCGCGCTCCGATGTCACAGGATGGAGCCTCCGAATGACGGTGAGCTACGGCCAGTCACCGAAGTGATTGCCCAAGGCTTTTTCCCCCCAGGCTATTGGCCATTGTTGGAGCGCGTTGCCGCTTACTATGCCACCTCCCTGATGCAGGTGATTCGGACGGCGTTGCCGCCGAAACTTCTCGGCAAATCCCAGCGCCGGGTTCGTCTTGCCCATTCCGTCCCAGCCCCCCAGTCCTTGTCCGTTCCGGCCCAGGCTGTTGTCCAACAGCTCCAGCAGGCCAAGCAGGGGAGTTATACCTGGCGCTATCTCAAGCAACAGGTACGCGGTGCCGATCGCGCCCTGCGAGAACTGATCCGTCAGGGATATGTCGAAAGCTTTTTAGAAACCCCTGCGAGCTGTCAGCCCAAACTCCAGCGGGTGGTGACGCTGTTGCCCGAGCCCGCAATAACGCCATCGCTCCCTGGCAAAGCGCTCACGGCTAAACAGCAGACGCTACTCACACTGCTGCGGCAACGGGGGGGAGAGTTGTCTATGGCGCAGCTTCTAGAGCAGGCTCAGGTGAGTGACTCGACGGTCAAGACCCTGGAAAAAAAACAGTGGGTCACCATCGAACGTCGGGAAGTTCTGCGGCTAGAAGGCGGTGATGCTTCTGGCCAAGCCTGCCGCGATCAACCCAAGACGCTGACCCCAGATCAAGCCCAGGCCCTTCAGACCCTGCACAATCTCGACCAATTTTGCTCTGTTTTGCTCCATGGTGTGACGGGCTCTGGCAAAACCGAAGTGTATTTACAGGCGATCGCACCCATTCTCACCCAAGGGGCTTCTGCCCTGGTGCTGGTGCCCGAAATTGGCCTCACGCCTCAACTCACCGATCGGTTTCGGCAGCGGTTTGGCGATCGCGTTTGCGTCTACCACAGCGGGCTATCCCCAGGCGAACGCTACGATACCTGGCGGCAGATGCTGATGGGTCGTCCCCAGGTCGTGATTGGAACGCGATCGGCGGTCTTTGCGCCGTTGCCAAGGATTGGTCTGATTATCTTGGATGAGGAACACGACAGCAGCTTCAAGCAAGATCAGCCCATGCCCTGTTACCACGCCCGCACCGTTGCTCGCTGGCGTGCCCAAGCCCACGACTGTCCCCTCCTTTTGGGGTCTGCCACGCCGTCGGCCGAGACCTGGTTTTTGCATGCTCCATCCCCAGAGCGTCTCCCGAGCCCCGATCATGCCGATCCCGTCATTCCCACGCTCTACCTGTCTCTGCCCCAACGGATCCACGCTAGGCCCCACCCTCCGGTCGAAATCGTTGACCTGCGCGAGGAGCTTATCCAGGGCAATCGCTCTGTGTTTAGCCACAGCCTGCAACAGGCGATCGCGGACACCCTTGACCAGGGGCGACAGGGTCTTCTGTTTATCCATCGTCGGGGCCACAGCACCTTTGTCTCTTGCCGTAGCTGTGGCGAAGCCCTGACCTGTCCCCACTGCGACGTTTCCCTCGCCTATCACCACACCCATCGTGAGGCCCGCCCGATTCTGCGCTGTCACTATTGCAACTATGTCCAGGGACATCCCCAGCATTGTCCGAGTTGCCAGTCCCCCTATCTGAAAAATTTTGGCAGTGGTACCCAGCGCATCACCCAGGATCTCAAACAATTGTTTCCACAACTGCGCATCATTCGCTATGACAGCGATACGACGCGCACCAAAGGAGCCCATCGCCGGTTGCTCGATCGCTTTGCGGCGGGGGAGGCGGATTTCTTGGTGGGTACGCAAATGTTGACCAAGGGGATTGATCTGCCCCAGGTCACACTGGTCGGCATTGTGGCGGCTGATGGACTGCTGCACCAGGCTGATTTCCGAGCTGCTGAGCGGGCTTGTCAAACGCTCTTACAAGTCGCCGGTCGGGCCGGTCGGGGGGAAATACCGGGTCGTGTCATCTTACAAACCTATACGCCAGAGCACCCCGTCATTGCTGCTGTTCAACAGCAGTCCTATCCTCCCTTTTTAGAGGCCGAACTCCAAGAACGGGCGGCGCTACACTATCCTCCCCAGGGGCAATTGATCCTGCTCCGCTTGAGTGGCCCCCACGAAAATGAAGTCATGGCCACCGCCGATCGCCTGGCGCGTCAGCTAGAGCAGCAGCTCCTCGATCGCTACACCATCCTAGGGCCAGCGCCCGCTGCCATTGCTCGGGTTGCCGATCGCTATCGCTGGCAGCTGCTGCTGAAACAAACGGCCCGAGCGAGAGCAGACATCAACCCCCCCGTGGCACTTCTAGAACAGCTGATGCAGTTACGCCAGAGTTGCCCCAGCACCGTTGGTCTCACCATTGATGTGGATCCCCTCTACCTGAACTAGGGGCTGAATTAGGGGCTGTTTCCGTCGCAACGATTTCTTGCCGTCAAAAACTTTTATACGCTTTGGCCACACCCAGATAAAGTCTCAATAAGGCTCAGCCATTTCGCGGAGAACATCCCTAGAAGATGTCAGTATTTCTACAGCGCCTGAACAAGGACAGAGAAGGCGATCGCAATCCCCCCGAGCGATCGCCAGCTTCAAAGAGATGATTCGCAGTCAGCGTGAGCGTCCACTGAGGCGTCGGCGGTCCATAGGCCACCCTCTCGTTCCTGGGTCATACCGTCGCTAGGCTATATTCTGGGCCCTACCATTCCTAGGCTATGCTTACTGCTGGAACAATCCTATCGGAAAGACAGCAGGACTGCCTGCATTAGGCCAATGGAAAATCCAAGTACCCCTCCTAGGTTGACGATGGCCTGAAGCTCGCTCTTGACGATGCCTTGAATGGCGGCCTCCAGCTCCTGGGGCGGTGTGGCCATGACCCGACTCACAATCACTGCATCAATATCTAAAATCGGAATCGCCTGGGCAACAATCTTTTCCAAATCTCGCTCTAGGTAGCGTTCCAATACCAGCGCCAATTCCTCACTCACCAACTCCAACGATGCATCCACAACGGGCGAGTTGCGTAGCCGGTTGAGCACCAATCCCGCAATGCCGTCCCAGTCCAAGGACTGGCTCAGTCCCATCAAAACATCGCTGCCCTGATCCCGTAGATAGTCCCGCACGGTTTGCCGCATGGTTTTGCGCAGCTGTCTCACGGTACTGATGGGCAGGTTCTGCAACGAAAAATTCTGGAGCCACTCCACCAGGCGGGGCTCCACATTAAGAACGTCGAGCAGTTCCTGGATGACCGCATTGCTTGATTCACGCTCGTCGAGACAGTGCGATCGCAGGCGTATCAGGGTGTTGCGTAGGCCAAACAAGTTGGCTACCACCCAATAGGTCCCGCTACTTTTTTCCCGAAAGGCCTCATCAATGGCGTAGATATTACGGTCTGTGAGGAAATCAACCAGCGTCTGACGGATGGTATCCGGGGGAAAGACTCCCTTGAGCGCCCAATCTGAGAGTTGCTGGGCTTGGGGGCGAGTGAGCTGAAACTCTAGTAAAACCTGATCAAAAATTTGGTTGAGTTGAGGCTCTAGAAAGTTATCTTGCCGAGCAAACACCCGGAGGAGACGGGGCAGCGACTGACTGAAGAGGTCTCGCAGAATACCGGCTAGAATACTGGCCGTTTTTTGGTTCTCATCTTTCTGGACTTGCTCCAAAGCAAGCTGTAGTAACCAAAGGATGACTTGCTTAAGCCGCTCCGTTTGGAGCAGTTTGCGGGCCAGGTTTTGCAATTCCTCCGGCGTCAGCAAGGACCCCATGATCGCATTGGCAATGCGCTGGGCCAAGCGGGATTGATTCCTCGGAATCAGTCCGGGCGTGAAGGGGAGCCGCCGACCGAAGAGTTGCTTCGCTCGGTAGGGGCGAAACAGCATCTTGATGGCCAAATCATTGGTGAAATAGCCAATCACCCCTCCCGCCAAAGGAGGAACAATCCAAAGCCACAGGGTTGAAGATGCTATGGAATCAGGCACAGACGGCAAATCTCACACAAAGCTCACATTCTCATGCTGTGGTATCGGGGTAATACGTCCATGATACTCGCCATAAGGACGGGGCTTATGCGTAGAGTAAAATCCGTACTTTTGGGCATGGTTCCCTGGGTACGGAGGCGTATAAATACGGACTTCTTTACCTGCTTACTGCATGAAAGAGCCGTAAGATACGTGCTAGGACCATAGAGATGCCAAAATAATTTTTGTTATTCTCTATGTGGCAAGATGCGTGTCATCCTTGCAACTGTTGATGGGTTTGCACTTGTGGAGGTGTATTTTGGATTCTCAAGAAGAGGTTAGAGAATTGCGGGAAACCGTGACTAATCTTCAGTGGGCACTGGTGGAAACGCTAAAGTGCTGCGAATTGATGGGCCAAGATGCCGAAGTGGACAACGATGTCTTGAAGCGGATTGAGAAGGCTGGTCATGCGGTGATGCATCTGAAAGCTTCTCCCCCACTGGATGACGAACAGAGCTAGCGATTTGCCATGCAATGGGCTTTTATTGTTTAGGGCTTCTACTTTTGGACGACTAAAATACCCATCATCCCAAAGGAGAGTGTGTAGTGCGTGGCAGCCGTGAACCCAGCCTCCCGGGCGATCGCCACCTGAGTCTCCCCGATGGGAAAACGCTCGATACTAGGATTGATATAGACATATTCGTCGCGCACCCCAAGCTGAGTCGCATTGGGAACAACAAAGGTTTCCAGGTACCACCGTTGTAGGCTACGGGCCATCGCTTGGGTGGGGCGATTCATGTCCAAGATTGCAGCCTTGGCACCCGGCTTTAGGACGCGGTGGAGTTCACGCAGCGCCTGGGGGATGTCAGCTACATTGCGCAAGCCATAGCCCATCGTGGCGGCATCAAAGCTATGGTCTGCAAAGGCTAAGTTCAGGGCATCCCCTTCCTGCCAAATCATCTCAGCGCTACGGAGTGGCCTCAGGCGGGTGTGCTTTTGGGCCCGTTCTGACGCGACGGCCAGTAGGTCGCAGGCAAAGTCAACGCCGTATACTTGGCCCTGCTCTCCGACGGCTTCGGCCAAGAGCAGGGCAATGTCGCCTGTTCCGCAGCATAGGTCCAGAACGCGATCGCCCGACTGGGGGTCAGCCCACTTCACGGCCATGCGTTTCCAGATATGGTGAAGTCCAAAGCTGAGCTGATCGT
The DNA here is from genome assembly GCA_938017515.1 of uncultured Pseudanabaenaceae cyanobacterium. Classification (GTDB taxonomy): domain Bacteria; phylum Cyanobacteriota; class Cyanobacteriia; order PCC-9006; family JAAUQQ01; genus JAAUOP01. The sequence goes on along the minus strand of CALIJJ010000064.1, from coordinate 2,410 downwards.
TGAGTTGATCGTAAACGGGGGCAATGCGGTTAAACAGTGCCTGAACGTCTGTGCTTGAGGGCTTGGCTTCAGAAAGTCTGTTATCCAACGGGAAGTTCCAACAACGGCCTGGGCGAGAGAGAAGGGCAAAGGCAGCCGATCCAAGGACATCCTTCGCTGAGCTTCTTTGGGCAAATTAAGAGAAGGCTCCTACGACCTGAAGACGCTTTTTCCCAGCTCGGAACGAGTCTTTCCAAAAATGTCCCAACAATCAGTCTACAAATAGTACCCAACCTAGGTTCAAACTGATATTGGCTGACTGGCGCAACAATGATGTAAGCGAACTAGCGCAGCGTTCCACCATGATATAAGCCAACTGGCCCAGCCGAGTCTATTCTGGCATGGCTGTGGTGCCCCGATTGCACTGTCAACATGATATTTCCTCATTTCCCAGGCTAATATTTCCTGATACTTTTCCCATTCCTTTTCTTCTGTGCTTGCCCACCATGCCCACCACAAGCGTTCACGATCTCAAAACTCTGATTCTTTCCTTCCATTCGGTGATTGCGGTGGAGACGCTGGAAGAAGAGCGAACGATGGAGCTGCTGAAAATGGCAGCCCAGGAAATCCCGATTCCCCTCTATGACTGGAGTATTACCCAGGGCCTGGTGCGGCGCCTAGAGGTTAAGGGATCGGGCGCTGAGAATGTGCGGGGGGATTCAACGGCGATCGCCGACTCCAGTGGCCCCATGGAACTCCTCAACTGCATCGAGGCGCTTAGGATCGACGGGATCTTTGCCCTGAAGGATTTTGGCAAGCATCTCAAAGACCCCAGCGTCGTGCGCAAGCTGCGGGAGCTGAGTCAGCGGTTTGCCCATACCCAAGCGGCTTTTGTGATTACGGGACCGCGTCTGACGCTGCCGGATGAAATCGAAGCTGATGCGGTGTATTACACCCTAGAGATGCCGACGCGGGATGAGCTGTATGAGATGTTGCAGGCGGTGGTGCGATCGCTCAACAACAAGCAAAAAATTAAGCTTGACCTCGACGCGGAAGCGTTGGGCGGTATTCTCCAGGCGCTCCAGGGGATGACACTGAACCAGGCCCGCCAAACCATTGCCTATGCGGCCCTCACGGACAATCGTCTCTCTCGGGAGGACATTGAGGAAATCCAGGCCCGCAAGATCAAATTTCTGCAGGAAGGTGGCCAGCTCGAATATTATCCGCCCCAGGACAATGCCAGCGAAATTGGTGGTTTTGACAAGCTCAAGGCTTGGATCCAGCGGGCGGAGTTGGGGTTCAGTGACAAAGCCCAGTCGCTTAACCTGACGCCTCCTAAGGGCATTTTGATTGTTGGGGTTCAGGGCTGTGGTAAGTCCCTGGCGGCAAAAATCATTGCCCGCAACTGGAAGCTGCCGCTGCTGAAGCTGGATGCGGGGCGGCTCTATGACAAGTATGTGGGCGAGTCGGAAAAGAACCTGCGTCGTGCGACGGCGATGGCGGAGGCGATGGCTCCGGCGGTGCTCTGGTTGGATGAGCTGGAGAAGGGGTTCAGTCCACCGAGCCAGTCCAATGATGGGGGGACGAGTCAGCGGATGTTTGGGGCGTTTCTGACGTGGCTCCAGGAGAAGGATGAGTCGGTGTTTGTGGTTGCGACTGCAAATGATTTGTCGAAGCTGCCGCCGGAGCTGCTGCGCAAGGGGCGTTTTGATGAGATTTTCTTTGTGGATTTGCCGGATGAGGAGGCCCGCAAGGTGATTTTTGAGATTCATCTCAATCGCCGTAAGCAAAATCCTGAGCAGTTTGATTTGCAACTTTTGGTGGATAAGACCCAGGGTTTTAGTGGTGCGGAGATTGAGCAGGCGGTGGTGGCGGGGCTGTACCGGGCGCTGCATTTGGATGCGCCGTTGAATACGGCGATTTTGTTGGAGGAGGTGACGTCTACGGTGCCGTTGTCGGTGTCGCGGCGGGAGGATGTGGAGGCGTTGCGGGTGTTTGCAGGAGAGCGGTTTGTGGCGGCGGATTGAGCCTATTGCAGGATGATGATGAGGGTGGCGACGGCGATGGCTAGGCCGATGTAGAGGGGCCAGGGGTGTTTGCGACGTGCAATGGCTGGCTTGGTTGGGTTCGCAGATTTGATAGGAGCAATGTTGGTTTCTGACTGAGAATCTTGCAGAGCGCCGTTGGGTTGCGTCGTATTTTCAGTCGGTGGGGGTGGCTGAAGTTTTGCTTCGCAGTGGCTGACCATGTGCGGAAGTTGTAGGGCTTGGAAAATATCGCGAGCGTCTTCGTAGAGGCGTTTGGCCTGAGGCTGATCCTGAAGTTTCTCCCGCGCTACGCCCATATTGAACAGGGAGGCTGCCTCTCCCCAGCGATCGCCGATTTCACGCCGAATTTCCAAGGACTGAGAGTGATAGTCAATGGCTTCGTG